>NZ_CAKQBI010000014.1:0-83880 GCF_934216135.1 uncultured Rummeliibacillus sp.
GATCAAACTCTCCATAAAAGTAAAGTTTGAAAGCTCATTAGCTTTGCTAGCGTATCATCATATGATGATATCTATTGTTTGTCCTCATTTTTAACAAAAGTTAAAAACAAAGTTTATTGATTAACATCTTGCTTGTTCAGTTTTCAAGGTTCATATCTTGTCGTTGTTTCGACGACTTAAACATCTTATCATTTTAACATCTTATTGTCAATTACTTTTTTGAAAAAGTTTTTTCAAGATAAAAAGATGAGATATTTAATTTTCTTTCATGTCTTAACGACATGTATTAATATACCTCATCTTTATGCATAAATCAATAGTTTTTTTGAAATAATTTTTTGATTTTAGATTCATCAATTACAAATAGAGTTATACCAACAATGACAATTATACCGCCAAAAACTTGAGTGGCTACTAAATATTCATTGAAAATGAAGTATGCAAGAATCGATGCACCTACTGGTTCAAATAAAATAGCGATTGAAATGACATTTGCTGAAACCCATTTTATAGCCCAATTAAAGAGATTATGTCCAAGTAAGTTTGGCACAATTGCTAATAAAATAAACCAAATCCAATCCATTGTTGGATAAGGACCAAATGATTCCCCTTTAAAAAGAACATAAAAGAATAAAGTAAAGGTACTCGTACTATATACAATGATTGTATAAGTAGTGAGTGAAACCCTTTTTCTAACATCTTGGCCAAATAACATATAGCCAGTTACTAACGCACAAGCTATTAACGCCAACATATCTCCATAAAACGCCAAGCCGCCAACTTTAAAATCTCCCCAACTAATCAACACACTACCTGCTATTGCGATTAATCCTGAGATAATCGTCTTGAACACTATTGGTTCTTTAAAGAAAAAATATGTACCTCCTATAGCGAATAACGGTTGTAAAGTGACAAGGACTGTCGAACTAGCTATAGATGTATAGTGTAAAGATTCAAACCATAATATAAAATGAAAGGCTAAAAACACCCCCGCAATAATTGAAAAAAGCCAATCTCGCTTCTGAATATTTAAAACTTCATTTTTATAATGGGTTAAAAAAGCTGGAGCCATTATGAGCACTGAAAATAACATTCTGTAAAAGGCGATTACACCGGAGTCTGCATCAGCTAGTTTTACTAATATTGCAGATGTTGATACAGAAAACACACCTATTAAAATTGCGATTAACGGGTGAACTTTTGGCTTGTCTATCTAAATCACCCCCAAAAACATATAGCGTTTTTCGCCATTCGAGTTATACAATTAAGAGTATATCCTGCCTATCATTTTAAGCTATAAATATTTTAAAGCAAGATGAATATTGAAAGGAGGAAATAATTAATTGAATTCACTGGTCGAAAATTCACTTACATATGAAACGATTTTAAAACTGATTATTGCAGCTACCTTAAGTTTAGGGATTGGCATTGAAAGAGAATTAAAAAGAAAGCCTGTTGGTTTAAAAACTAGTCTTGTTATCGCCACTTTTAGTTGCCTTTTAACAATAATATCTATAGAATCTGTTTTAAACACAAAACCCGTTACAGGCATTACTATTTCAATGGACCCGCTTCGATTAGCAGCTCAAATTGTTAGCGGAATTGGTTTCCTAGGTGCAGGTGTTATTCTTAGAAAAGGAAACGATAGTATAAGCGGTTTAACAACTGCTGCAATGATATGGGGATCAGCTGCTATAGGAATCGCTGTCGGAGCAGGTTTTTACCTGCAAGCAATTACTGCTGTTGTACTAGTTCTCATTGGCGTAGAAATTATTGCTCCTCTTTTCTTTATAATTGGACCAAAGCGAATACGTACAAAGGATGTCGCTCTCCTTCTCTATTTAAAAGACGCAAACGATATTCAAAGTATATTAAAATATCTAAATAACAATAATATGGAAGTGGATAATATTCGTATAAAGGATGTCCGATTATCAAACAATGAAATACAACACCAAATCAATTTAAAATTTTCAACATTGTCAACAAATCTTGATACCATCTCTTTATACAATGAAATAAAAAAACTTCCTTATACAGAAGAAATAGAAATAGAAATTTTATCTTAAGGGGTTAGACGATGAAAGATATTTGGAAACTTTTAAAGCATGGGAATAAACCTTCCCTACTCGCAGCATTTGTTAATCTATTTTTAGGACTTATAAAAGCGGTTGCTTATTTCTTTACTGGAAATGTCGCAATGTTCGCAGAAATGATGCATTCACTTGGAGATTCAGCAAACCAATTCTTCGTATACATCGGTTCTGCATTATCAAAAAAAGCTCCAACACGTCAGTTTCCAAAAGGTTTTGGCCGTGTAGTGAATTTAGTTTGCTTAGGAGCTGTATTAATAGTTGGGATATTATCTTACGAAACAGTTTTAGAAGGTTGGCATCAAATTCAACATCCAGCTGAATCATCTAAAATGTGGATTAGTTTATTAGTATTAGGAATTGGCATTATCATGGAAGGATCCGTTTTAATGAAAGCATCAAAAGAAATTGCCCATGATGCCGGGATAAAAGTTAATGCCATATCAGCTATTCCAAAAGCATTTACTCATTTAAGTAGTGCAAAACCTGCTACCAAATTAGTATTTATGGAAGATTTAGTGGCTACATCTGGCGGTGTTCTTGCATTCTTAGCCGTAATCATTTCTCATTTTACAGGCTTTTTACAAGCTGAAGGTATTGCATCAATTATAATCGGTATAATGATGTTCTATGTAGTAGGCGTAGTATTTTTAGAAAACGCACGTGGTGTAATTGGCGAAACAGACGAAGAAATGCTTAACCACATCGCTCATTTAGTATTAGATGATCCGAATATCCATGATATAAAAAAATTGGTCGTCCTTAAAGAAGGCGAATTTCTTCATGTCGAATTAATCGCAGAAGTTGAATCTACTTTAAGTTTTGCTTACGTAGACGATATCCGGGATCACCTAGTAGAAATAATACTTTCACAAAAAAATGTTTCAACTGTTCATATCTCATTTGACGAAGATAATGGCATTCAAGAATGGAAACATATAAGTGACAGACCCGAAGAGCTAAATTAAACTTAATCCCTTTTCAAACAATTCTTATGCGAAGAGTATTTTAATAACTCTTCGCATTTTTATTTTCTGCAATTGAATGATTTTTAGATAAATACCACAAAATAGTTATGGAGGTGATTTAATGAACGGTTTACAAAGGATTGCTCTCTTCCTCACTATTATTGGCGCACTTAATTGGGGGCTTATTGGAATATTCCAATTTGATGTTGTTGCAACTCTTTTTAGAGACGGACAGGCTAGCTTTGCAGCACGTGCAATTTATACAATAATAGCTATTGGTGGTCTATTGAGTTTAGGTGCATTATTTATGCCAAACAGAACACACCGCGTTGTAAAAGATAATGTTCGTCCATTAAAAAGTGTATAAAGCATAGCAATGCAGTTTCTCTATCCCTATTCACGGTTAATCGGATTAATAGGTTTTAGAATTCTCCTATTATATCCTCTTTACTTAACGTATTAATAACCATTCAAAAAAGGCCGAAGAACACTTTCTGTTCTCCGGCCCTTTACAATTTTACTATTAGACCCAACCTCTAAATCTTGAGGCTTCTGCAGTTTTGCGAACTCCTACCATATATGCCGCTAGGCGCATATCGATACGACGAGTAGATGCTATATTATAAACATTTTCAAATGCCTCAACCATTTTCTTCTTCAATTTTACGTTAACTTCATCTTCAGACCAATAGTATCCTTGGTTATTTTGTACCCATTCAAAGTAAGATACTGTCACCCCACCAGCACTTGCTAATACATCTGGAACCAACAAAATACCACGATCATTTAGAATTTTAGTTGCTTCAGTTGTAGTTGGACCGTTTGCAGCTTCTACTACAATTTTAGCTTGAATATTATGCGCATTTTCCGCTGTAATTTGATTTTCGATTGCAGCTGGTACAAGAATATCACAGTCTAATTCAAGTAACTCTTGGTTAGAAATTGTATTTTCAAACAAAGTAGACACAGTACCAAAACTATCACGACGGTCTAGTAGGTAGTCAATATCCAGTCCATCTGGATCATATAGAGCACCATATGCATCAGAAATACCAATGACTTTTGCACCCAAATCATTCATAAATTTAGCTAAAAAGCTACCTGCATTTCCAAACCCTTGAATTACAACGCGTGCACCTTTGATATCAATATTACGATGTTTTGCTGCTTCTTCAATAATAATTGTAACCCCTTGTGCTGTCGCACGATCACGGCCTTGCGAACCTCCCAACACAATTGGTTTTCCTGTGATAAAACCAGGTGAATTGAATTCATCAATTCTACTATATTCATCCATCATCCAAGCCATAATTTGAGAGTTCGTAAATACATCAGGAGCAGGAATGTCTTTTGTCGGACCAACAATTTGACTTGTAGCACGAACATAACCCCTACTTAATCGTTCTACTTCTCCCATGGACATTTGACGTGGATCACAAATGACACCGCCTTTACCACCACCATAAGGTAGATCAACGATACCTGCTTTTAAAGTCATCCACATAGATAAAGCTTTTACTTCATCCACAGTAACTTGAGGGTGAAAGCGAACGCCACCTTTAGTAGGACCCACAGCATCATTATGTTGTGCACGATAACCTGTAAATACTTTCACAGAACCATCGTCCATTTTCACTGGGATTCGAACTTCTAACATTCGAAGTGGCTCTTTTAAAAGTTCATACATAGCTTCATCATAACCAAGTTTTTGAAGAGCTTCTTTTATAACAAACTGTGTAGATGTAAACAGGTTTAGATTTTCTGCCATTTGATTTTTTCGCCTCTTTTATTCTTAATTATTGTCGTAAATAGCAATTAGTTTGGCTTCATTGTAACATAGTTCTAAAGCTATGTTGACTATTTATAATTATTTTTTAAATACTTCACGTATTTTATCTAAGGCCCATTCCAACTCTTTTTTTTCAATGACTAATGGTGGAGCAAAGCGAATAACTGTATCGTGAGTTTCTTTACATAACAAGCCATAATCCATTAATTTTTCGCAATATGGACGTGCTTCTGTATTAAGTTCCATCCCTATAAATAAGCCTCGCCCTCTAACTTCCTTAATCACATCATTATCAATTTTCTTTAACTCTTCAACAAAATATTGTCCTAGTTCTAGTGAGCGCTCTGCAAGTTTTTCATCACGCAAAACATTTAATGCAGCAATAGAAACCGCACAGGCCATAGGGTTTCCACCAAATGTTGAACCATGTGATCCCGGATTAAATACCCCCAAAATTTCTGCACTTGATACAACACAAGAAATTGGGAATACACCTCCACCTAACGCTTTACCTAAAATGTACATATCAGGATTTACATCTTCCCATTCACATGCAAACATTTTACCAGTTCTACCAAGACCCACTTGAATTTCATCAGCAATAAATAATACATTATGTTCTTTACAAAGCTCATAGGCCGCTTTTAGGTATCCAGCAGGTGGAATAATGATACCCGCTTCCCCTTGAATTGGTTCAACAAGAAAGGCTGCTGTATTTGGTGTAATTGCTGCTCTTAATGCTTCTAAATCGCCAAAGTCGACAAGTTTAATCCCCGGTAGTAGCGGGCCAAAACCACGACGATATTCTGGATCAGACGTTAATGATACCGCTAACATAGTTCTGCCATGGAAGTTCCCATTACATGCGATTATTTCTGCCTTATCCTCTTCTACTCCTTTAATATCATATGCCCAACGACGTGCTGCTTTAAATGCTGTTTCAACAGCTTCTGCTCCGGTATTCATAGGGAGCACCATATCTTTACCAGTAAATTCACTTACTAATTCGTACCACGGACCAAGTTGATCGTTATGAAAAGCTCTAGAAGTTAATGTTACTCGATCTGCTTGCTCCTTTAATGCTTGAATAATTTTCGGATGACGATGGCCTTGGTTAACGGCTGAATAAGCCGCTAACATATCCATATATTTATGACCTTGTGGATCTTTTACCCAAACCCCTTCTGCTTCAGATATAACAATCGGAAGTGGTAAATAGTTTTTGGCACCATACTTATTTGTCTGATCAATAATTTTTTCTGAACTAGTGATTGTCATTTCATATCCCCCCTTATGCAGTGACAAACTATTACATTCATAATCTTCTATATTAAAGCAGGCAAAATAAGAATCTAGTTGCCCGCTAATTAAAATGCTAGTCTATTAAAGTGTTTCCGATACTGATTTAGCCTGCATGTGTAAAGTTAAGAAATCTGGTCCACCTGCTTTTGAGCAAGTCCCCGACATATTGTAACCACCAAATGGTTGATACCCTACAATGGCCCCTGTGCAACCTCTATTAATATAAAGATTTCCAACAAAGAATTCCTCACGTGCTTTCTCAATATGATTACGATTTGTGGAAATTACAGCACCTGTTAAACCGTACTCTGTATTATTTGCAACTTCAATTGCTTCATCGAAATCTTTTACTTTAGAAATGGCTACAATTGGTCCAAAAATCTCCTCTTGCATCAACCTTGCATTAGGTGCAACATCTATCACTACAGTTGGATTGACGAAGTAGCCCACTGAATCATCAGCAGTCCCCCCTGCTACAATACGCCCTTCCTCATTGGCAACTTCAAAGTAGCTCGTTACCTTTTTATATGCAGCCTCATCAATGACTGTTGCCATGAAGTGATTATAATCTGTTGGGTCTCCAACTTTTAATGCATTTGTCAATTCGACTACACGCTCAACAACCTGATCATAAACATCCTCTACAATTACTGCACGGGAACATGCTGAACATTTTTGACCACTAAAGCCAAAAGCAGATTTAACAATAGATTGAGCAGCTAATTCAAGATCTGCCTCTTTATCTACAACAATCGTATCTTTTCCACCCATTTCAGCAATTACTCGTTTTATCCATAGTTGCCCTTTGTTTTGAACAGCTGCACGTTCGTTAATACGAAGACCTACATCCCGCGATCCTGTAAAACTGATAAAACGTGTACGAGGATGGTCTACTAAATAATCCCCCACTTCCGAACCGGAACCTGGTATGTAGTTTACAACCCCCGTCGGTAACCCTGCTTCTTCGAGAATTTTCATAAATTTATACGCAATAATTGGTGTTGTAGATGCCGGTTTCAATAAAACCGTATTTCCCGTTACCAAAGCTGCTACAGTCGTACCAGCCATAATTGCAAAAGGAAAATTCCAAGGTGAAATAACTACGCCTACCCCTAATGGTATATATCTATACTTATTATATTCACCAGGACGACTTTGAACTGGTTTCCCATCTTTAAGTTCCAGCATTTGACGACCATAGTATTCCATAAAATCAATAGCTTCTGCTGTATCTGCGTCTGCTTCAGTCCATGGTTTTCCAGCTTCAATTGTCATCCACGCTGACATTTCATGACGTCGACGTTTCGTAATAGCAGCTGCTTTGAAAAGAATATCTGCACGTACTTCTGGTTCTACTTTACTCCATGTTTTAAATGCCTCATCAGCCACCTTCATGGCTTTTTCAGCAAGCTCCTGGTTTGCTTTCGACACGTTTCCTACAACCTGATTTTTCTTTGCAGGATTATAAGATACAATTTTATCCTCTGTTGTTATGCGTTCCCCACCGATGATTAAAGGATAGTCTTTACCAAGCTCACTTTGTACTTTTTTTAATGCCTCTTGGTACGCTTGTCGATTTTCCTCAACGGAAAAATCAGTTAATGGTTCTGTTGTGTACGGAATCATTTCATATCCTCCTTTGTGAATAAAGGTGCAAAAAATATTTGCATTACTTTGTAGTTTACACTTATAATAATGCAAAATATTATTGCGTTTTTCAAGTAATATTTATCAAAATAATCTAAATTTTTTCAGGTGATAAAATGGATAAAAACAAAGAGGAATTATTGACCTTTTACAAATTTGCTACTGAACATGCATCTGTTGGAATACATGCTATCGATACAATGGGTAAAACCATTATTTACAATAAAAAAATGAAGGAAATCGAAGGACTTCATCTAACAGATATTCGAGATCGTTCAATTTTGGAAATTTTTCAATTTGAAAAGGAAGACAGTACTTTACTGAAAGTATTGCAAACAATGAAACCAATTTTCAATATTAAACAAACCTATTGGAATCATAATGGACAAGAGATTACAACGATTAATGACACTTATCCCATAATAAAAGACTATCAACTAATTGGTGCGGTAGAAATAGCGCGTGATATTACTACATTAGAAAAACTTTTATACCAACCTCTTAGACGCTATGGAGAACCTATTACATTTAATGTAATCACTGCAGTTTCCGAAGCAATGCAAGAAGTAATCGAAACAGCAAAAAAGGCTGCAACTACTAGACTACCTGTACTACTAATAGGTGAATCCGGTACTGGAAAAGATTTAATCGCAGAGGCTATGCATTACTTTACAACTTCCAATACTGAAAACTTTAAGACATTCTTTTGCCATCGCTCAGATAAAGCTATCATTGAACGATTAAAAGGACAATTGAATGTAAATGACAACAGTACAATCTTTTGTGAAAGAATAGAGTATTTGTCACTTGAACTGCAAAAAGATTGTCTAGCATTACTGGAAGAACATCGACAAAGTTCACATCTTTTTATCGCAAGTATCGGCGGAGATCCAATTGACTTAATAGCCTCTGGAGAATTATTGAAAGAGCTATACTATTTCTTCGCTTCTGTTTCAATAAATGTTCCACCACTTCGCAATCGGAAAGAAGATATACAGCCATTTATAGATGATTATTTAACACGATATGCACATCGTTTTGGGATAAGATTAGAGGGATTATCAAAGGAAGTTAAGCAATTATTTATGAATTATGAATGGCCAGGAAATTTAAAGGAATTAGAAATTTTACTGGATGATATTATGTCTATGGTGACAAATGAAGAACAAATAACATATGAACTATTACCAATACATTTTAAAT
The DNA here is from genome assembly GCF_934216135.1 of uncultured Rummeliibacillus sp. Taxonomy (NCBI): domain Bacteria; kingdom Bacillati; phylum Bacillota; class Bacilli; order Caryophanales; family Caryophanaceae; genus Rummeliibacillus; species uncultured Rummeliibacillus sp. The sequence continues at coordinate 9,003 of NZ_CAKQBI010000014.1, forward strand.
GGAAAATGCAATCATATAAATCTTCTACAAAAAGCCCTGAAGATTTTGTTTTTCAGAGTCATAAGGAACTGTTGCCACTCGATGACTATTTAAGAGAAGCAGAAGAATATTATTTAAATAAAGTTCTTGATAAGTACAATCATAACGTCACAAAGGCTGCAGAAGCACTTGGCATGAGCCGACAAAACTTACAATATCGGATTAGAAAAATAAGAAAATAAAAACAAAAGCTATTTCGCTCAGATTTGCGAAATAGCTTTTGTTTTTACTTAATACCTGATTCTTCAATCCAATCGCGCAACTTGATTTTCAAAGAATTAAATCCAACAGAATCTTTTTCATCTACACGATCTTGCAGGGATTTTCGAGGTGGTAAATCTTTTCTTTTCATTGGCGGGCGTTCTTGTAAAGCACGAATTGATAAACTTATTTTTTTAGCGTCTTCATCTACTTCAAGCACCTTCACTTGAACTTCATCGCCAATCTTCATAAAATCAGTGATGTTCTTTACAAAACCATACGTAATTTCAGAAATATGCACTAGACCTTGAATGTTCTCATCTAATGCAACAAACGCGCCATATGGCTGGATACCAGTTACTTTTCCAGTAAGGACATCTCCTACTTCGAATTTTTTTACCATTTGCCCTTCCTACTTTCCATTGCTACTATATACGTGTTTTCACGGTAATTATAGCATAGTCCCATACTACGGGCAAAAATTCCGGAATATAAAATATAATGAATAACAGAAATAGCTCTATAAATAATTAGAAAATTTTAAAAATTTAATCAAGCATTCACCTCAACAACAAATCGTTTATAAGTAAAATAATAAAAATATTCTAATTTTTGTCACTAGTACTTAATTTTTCTGTTCTAAAACATGATATAATGTACTTCACAATACTACTTATTTTAAAGCGGTGTACCGTGCTTCTTATGTATGAAAATACATTAATCATTAAATTAAAGGGGTGCTTTATTATGATGAAAGAGAATCTTCAGACTCAACTAAAGATGCTACGAAAAGAGCGTAATCTTACTTTAGATGAGTTATCATTAAAAGCTCGTGTAGGGGTAGAAAAACTGGCCCGCTACGAAACAGGCGAAGATATACCTTCAGAACAAACATTATTAAAGCTTTCAAATGCCCTTGAAGTGCCAGTTTCAAATTTAATAGATGGAATTCCAAAAAAGGCAGGTAATCATCACGATATAGTCTAACTATGTATTGATGTTTCTATTAAATTTCATATTACCCTAATATAATATCTCGGCGATAAGCACCTTGGTACGAACTGAAGATGCCTATCGCTTCTTTTATTTAATTTGATAGTTTGATACAGAAATAAAGACAATTCTAAATACGCAAAATATTCTATAAAAATTATTTATATTACAATATGCATTTAGCTTCGAACTTGATAGCTAATAATTTATAAGATATATCTATGCATTTTTCAATAGGTATCCATTGATCAAAAGATTGTTCATATATATTTTGTATGAATTTACCCAATTCTGAAGGATCATCTATATACTGTAACGCTGCTACTACGTCTGCCGCTTCTGTATCATAACTAAAATCAGTTAAATTAAAAGGATTCCAATTTTCTAAAGTGCGTATGGCATTTCTATTCATCTCAATATTTTCCATCGAATTCACCTTATTTGCTTTCCTATTATATTCGTTATGATAACATAATTGAAAAAGATAAAAAAGAAAAGAGGGATTCGATTGAATAATTTTGATCATGTAGAAAATAGATTAAAGACAAATTCTATTAAATGGGATAAAATTTCGACTGTTTTCCACCTAGAAGATGCAACTAATGTACTCCCCATGTGGGTTGCGGATATGGACTTTGCCGCTCCACCAGTACTTATTAATGCGCTTAAAAAACGATTAGATCATCCTGTATTTGGCTACTCCTTTGAAAGTAAATCTTGTACAAATGCATTCACTAATTGGATGGAAAAGCGTCATAATCTGCATGTAGAACCAAAATGGGTTTTATATCATGAAGGAGTCGTACCAGCAATTGCTTCCATCATTGAAACCTTTACTATGGAAAGTGATGCTATTCTAGTAACACCACCTATTTACCCTCCTTTCTTCACGGTGCCTAAAAGGTTAAATCGTATTGTAAAAGAATGTCCTTTGCTAGAAAAAGAGGGGGAATATTCTTTTGATTTTGAAAAATTTGAGAAAATCACACAAGAGGCAGATGTAAAACTATTCATCTTATGCCATCCTCACAATCCTGGTGGCATTGAGTGGTCAGAACATACTCTAAAAAAAATAATCCAAATCTGTGTCAAAAATGATGTCCTTATTTTATCTGATGAAATCCATGCAGATTTAATGCTTGATGGTCAAAAACATACCCCCCTTGCAAAAGTTGCAGGAGAATTGCAAAATCACATCATTACTTGTTGCGCTCCTACTAAGACATTTAATATTGCGGGAATTCAGGCTGCTATGATAATTGTTCCAGATCAACAAAAAAGGCTACAATTGAAAAAAAATGCAGCTAAACATGCAAGAATGGGATTGTCAATCTTTGCAGCAACTGCAGTAGAAGCTGTCTATTCAGATGAAGGTGAACAATGGCTAGATCAACTTTTGGAATATATCTCATCGAATATGGATTTAGTCATTCAAAGTTTAACCGCAGCAATTCCAGGCATTAAAATTCAAAAGCCACAAGCGACATATTTATTGTGGATAGACTATCGAAATACTGGTCTAACGGAAGAAGAAGCGATGAATCGATTACTTACAATCGGGAAATTAGCACTTGAGCCCGGCACCAAATATGGTGAACAAGGCAAGGGATTTTTACGTATGAACGTTGGATGTGCCCGTTCAATCGTAGAAGATGGAATAAGTCGTTTTATAAAATCGTTCAAAGCATAGTAGAATGTGACTTTAAAAAATTGTTTAAGCCGAACATCATCTGCTACAAGTAGAGAAAAAACAAAGCCATGAAAATTTTACTGATTGTAAAATCTCATGGCTTTTCATTTTAGTTTTTTTAAATGTTAATGGAAGAAAATATTCTAAACAGAATTAGATCGATGGAATAGATTCACTTATGAGAAGAATTTTTTTCTTTAAAGATTTTTTCTTCAATTTCTCTTGTTTTTTCTAAATCTCTTTTTGCTTTCTTTCTAAAAAAATTAAAAACAAGAATACATAAAATAAGAATAATTGCCATTTCTAGTACTGCAGGAATATATTCTGCTTTATTGTCCGGAAAGTATAAGAATTCATTTAAAATCCAAAGATTCATAATTCATACGTCTCCTTATTTTTCAATAACTTTAATAGACTCAATAACAACATCTTCCAATGGTTTATCTTGGAAACCTTTTTCAACATTAGCGATTTTATCAACAGTATCCATGCCTTCTACTACTTGACCGAATACAGTGTGTTTTCCGTCTAACCATGGAGTACCACCATGTTCTTTATATGCATTAATCACTTCTTCTGGGAAACCTGCATCTTGCATTTGTCCAATCATATTCGCAGGAACTTCAGACATTTGAACGATAAAGAATTGACTACCATTTGTATTTGGACCAGCGTTTGCCATAGATAGTGCTCCGCGAAGATTCATCAATTCAGGTGCAAATTCATCTTCAAAAGAATGACCATAAATACTTTCACCGCCCATACCAGTACCAGTAGGGTCGCCGCCTTGAATCATGAAATCTTTTATAACACGGTGGAAAATGATTCCTTCATAATAGCCGTTTTTTGCATGTGTTAAGAAGTTTTCAACTGTTTTTGGTGCTTGTTCAGGGAATAACTTGATTTTGATGGCACCAAGTGTTGTTTTCATTTCTACTAATACTTCATTTTCGGCTACTTCAGATGATAATTGTGGATACATAATTACATCTCCTTTAAATTTTATATTATTTAATTTAGTTAATTTCATAAATAGAATTCTCATTTTAAAATACGAATTATTTCAAGTTTCGCTGCAGCCAGCTTCCACAGGCTTGGTATTAATGTGAAATTGCGTTATGAAATTAACTTAATTGTATCGAAAAGTAAAGATATATGGTTTCAGAAGGTTATTTAAACAAGATATCCATTCTTTTCATAACTACATCTCGTCCTAGTCTAACATAAACGAAAGCTTTTTTCATTTTCGAGACTTAAGGCAGTTATGCTCGTTAAATTGAAATCACCTCATTCGCTGTTAAAAATTCCTTTTTTTCTCACCATCCAAATAAAAATGTGCTATTCTGTTAGTTGATGATGAAATATACATAGAAATGAATGAGGAGGATACTTTTGAGAAAAGTAGTAGGTAGCCTTATTATAATTTGTAGTCTTCCTCTGCTATTTTTTCTTTTTGGAAAAATTTCAACTGAATTACAAACCGCCAAAGCTTTTGAAAAACAATTTACAGCAAACATTCAATTAGATGCTCCTAATGTGTTAGTTCCAACAATTCTTAAGGATCGCAATCGAAAAGTCTTTTCTGAAGAATATACAGAATGGAGAAAACCATTAAAACTTGCCGATATTCCTGAATTTGCTCAGAAATTATTTATCTATAGTGAAGATGAAGATTTTTATCAACATATTGGTTTTGACCTGACTGCTATAGCTCGAGCATTTATGGCCAATAATGCAAGCGGAGAATCATCTCAAGGTGGTAGTACAATTACGCAACAACTTGTTCGTATGCGATATCTATCTTCAGAAAAAACATATGAACGTAAAATGCTTGAAATTTTTTATGCTTATGAACTTGAGCGTAAGACTACTAAAGATGAAATTTTGAACATGTATTTAAATGAAATGTATTTTAGTAATGGCACTTATGGTATAAATGGCGCTGCTACTTATTATTTCAACAAACCAGTTGCTCAATTATCTAAAGCACAAATGGCCTTTTTAGCCGCCATTCCTAATAATCCATCACTCTATGATCCATTGAGACATTTCAAATATACGAAAAAAAGACAAGAGCGTTTGATTGATAAACTAGTAGAAAAAAGTGTTTTATCAAAAAATGAAGCTGAGACTATTAAAAAAGAAAAAATTGTTATCAAATTGAAGAAGAAAAAACAACTGTACCCTGCTTATAGCACATATGTAATGAACGAATTCCGTTCACTTGTTGCATCAAAAGAAGGCTATACTAGACAGTTGCAATCTGCAAAAACTTCACAACTAAGAAAAGCTATTAATACAAAACTTACAAAACGAGTTAACACTTTACTAAGTGAAGGTCTTACGATTGAAACAGCATTGTCACCAACTAAACAAGCTATCGATACATCAAATATCGATCGTATTTTGGCAAACAGAGGGAATTTGCAAGCTTCTGCTGTTGTCATTGATAATGAAAAGCGTGAAATTATAAGCATCTATGCTGGTAAAGGCTATAAAAAATATGATTATAACCGATCGTTCCAAGGAGCTCGTCAGCCCGGCTCATCTTTTAAACCACTGATCGACTATGCACCTTATTTTGAAGAAACAAAGGCTACACCCTATACATATGTTAGTGGTGCTCCTTTCTGCAAAGGAACCTATTGTCCTCAAAACTATGGTGGCCAAATTCTTGGAAATGTAACAATTCAACAAGGTTTCCGTAACAGTTATAATACGGTTGCTATGCGATTATTTGATACAATCGGCTTAAATAAAGCCTTCTCTTATTTAAAGCCATTCCAATTTGATTCTTTAACAAAACAAGATCGTACTTATGCTGCTGCAATTGGAGGATTAACACATGGTGTTACATCAGCAGAATTAGCTGATGCTTATACTAGTTTTATCGATGGAGATTATTATCCTACACACGCGATTCGTAGCGTAAAAGATAGAAACGGTAACGTTCTTTATAAATGGGGTAAACATTCTCGACAAGTTTGGTCCCCTAGTACAGTTTCACATATTAGATTTTTAATGTCTGATGTTGTTCAACATGGTACAGGTGTTGGCATTCACGTTAACGCACCATATGTTGGCGCTAAGACAGGAACAACCAATGACTATCGGGACTTTTGGTTAGCAGGATTAACAGATCGTTATACATCTGCTGTTTGGATTGGTTTTGACCGACCACAAAATATGCAAGGACTTGAAAATGCAAAAATTCATCATCGTATTTTTTCAAGTATCATGAATGATTAATATAAAAAGCTATTCGAACTAATAATTCGAATAGCTTTTTATTGTTATGAAAATGGTAAGCTCGATACAATGCCGTTATACAATTTAAATACGACATAAATGATTAACGTTAAAAAGACAAACCATATGACAATTTCGAATAGCATAACACCTACTGTAGCACCAAAAGTCATATAATTACTTAGTTTATAAATAACATATACAAAGTAAATAAACGTTGTAGCAATAAAAATTATTAGCAAGATCCAAAATGACTGAATGCCAATCGCTGAAGCTAATGCTCCAAAGAAAAAGATGACATTCCCACCACGAGCTTCATGAACAGTTTTTCCTTCTAAATCTTTTGAGAAAAATAGCATAGCTAACTCATGAATAGTCTCTCCTATTAATTTTAATGCTGAGAATAACATAAAATAACATAATGCAAAAACTATTAACAAAAAGATACGCATTTGAATTTCAGATAAAAATTCTCGCATTCCTGAATATACGCCGATAGATTTGAATAACACAATAGACTCTGTCACGGTAAATAGGCCAAATGTTAAACTAAACAGAATAATTGTGATGAGCGGCAAATATCCGTAAAGATATGGATTTTTCATTGCTTTGTTTCCTCTTTTTTATGTATTTCATTCCTATACCATAATAGCTAAAAACTAGGCTAACTATCAAGAGCAACTAAGGAATATTTCTAGTAAAATAGCTCATCTCATGACATAATCACCTCTAAAATAAAAAGCTCTTACCCACTAAGCGAGAGTAGGTAAAAGCTTTTTTATTACCAGTAAGGTCTATAAGGTCGGAACGGTCTTCTATAATATGGTGGATAGAATGGCCCTCTATTATAATAATAAGGGGGGTATGGACGAAATGCTGATCCGACTAATCCTCCTAAAAAGCCGCCAAAAAATGGTCCACCAAAACCTCCGAAGCCTCCACCATATGGATAAAATGGATACATTGTCATCCTCCTCTCGCTCTATCCTATGTATGAATAGGCGAGAAAGCTAGGACGTTGCCTATTATTTCAAATCTTCTTGTGCTAGACGTTCAACAAAGGTAGCAAGTGTACGTACCATAACCCCTGTTCCACCTTTTGGTCCCAAGTCGTATTCACTTAAAGCGTCAGAAGTACCTGCAATATCCAAGTGAATCCATGGAGTATCTCCCGCAAATTCTCCGATAAATCCACCACCAAAAATCATATGCCCATCTCTACCTGGGGAATTATTCAAATCAGCTACATCACTTTTACGTATACGTTTTTTGTCGTTTTCTGTTAATGGTAATTGCCATACAAACTCGCCCGTTTCAATAGACGCCTCTAAGAATGCATCAAAGAATGCTTTGTTATTTGTAAGAGCACCAGTTTTATCGTAACCAAGAGCTGTAATAACTCCACCTGTTAATGTAGCCAAGTCTATTAAATAATTTGCCCCTTGTTGTTTAGCATAAGCAACAGCATCCGCGAGGACTAAGCGTCCTTCTGCATCAGTATTTAAGATTTCAACTGTTTTTCCACTAAATGTTGTGATCACATCATCAGGTTTAAATGCATCACCAGAAATCATATTATCCGTTGATCCTATTACACCAATTACATTTTTGTTTGGTCGTAATTCACCAATGATACGCATTGCACCTAAAACTGCAGCTGCTCCACCCATATCACCTTTCATACCTACTAAACCAGCTTTAGATTTGATGGAATAACCTCCAGTATCAAAGGTAACTCCTTTCCCAACAAATCCTATAACATCTTCCCATTTTTCTGTAGCTTTATATTTTAGCGTAATCATACGTGGCTCTTCTTTAGAACCCTTATTGACAGCAAGAATAGCACCCATTCCAAGTTCTTCAAGCTGTGCTTTATCCAAAATTTCAACTTCAAAGCCGTATTGCTCTGCAAGTTCAACAGCATAGTCAGCTAATTTAGCAGAATTAAGCATATTTCCAGGTTTATTGATCAATGTACGAGCTTCGTTTACTGCAGATGCATAAATTTCTCCAACTTCAAAACCTGCTACAATTTCATCGATATCCTTGTCAGTGATGAAAGATACATTTTCTAAAGCAACATCTACAGCATTGGATGTTGTTTTGTAATTTTCTACTTTATAAGAACCCATTAGAATACCTTCTGCTGCCATAATCACTGCATCAGAAGCTGGGATTTCATCTGTCTCGAAGGAATCCACCCAGATATTCATAGAGCTTACTTTCAATTTACTTAGTGCTTTCCCTACATGTCCAAATGCTTCACGTAATACTTCAGGTGTTAATGTTTTGCGATTTCCTAAACCAACGAAAATAAAACGTTTTACTTTGGTGTTTGATGTAAATACCGGAATCTTGGTAATCGCCTTTTCACTTGTTTGAATGTCACCATCTTTAATCCATTGTTCAATTGGTTGACCAAAGAATTCAACAAATTTATCCCAATTAGATATATTGTTTTGATTTTTCGATACACCAACAATTAATACTTCTGCATCAGCAGATTCAAAACTTTTGACACTTTTATCGATAAGCATTTTTTTACCTCTTTCCCGCATTATTATTTACATTATATCAAACTAATTCGGCATTCGAAATATTTGTTATTAGAAAATTCAACGATTTCTTAAAATAGATTTGAACAATTCCCCCTCAATCCTAATCATTATCATCTATTCTTTGAAATATAATTCGTTTTTCTCTCCAGGGTAACTCAGTTCACTAAAACTTTGCTACCTTCAAAAATGATTACAAATTATTTAAAAGATGAACCATCATTACCTCTGTGCTATATTAAATGCAAGTAACAGTTCTGATAGTAAATACAATTGCTTAATCGTTTTAAAAGTAAAAGCTGAAAGGTGCTGATATTATGGAACTTCTACACAACACCCCTTTGCTAGCTGCACTATTCGGTATTTTAATTGCACAGTTTGTGAAAATCCCAATTCATTTTATCGCTACTAAAGAAATGGATTGGGGACTCTTTACCTCAACAGGTGGTATGCCAAGCTCTCATTCAGCAGCCGTATCTGCGCTAACAACAAGCATTGGCTTTGAGTATGGACTTTCGTCTCCACTGTTTGCTATATGTGTTATTTTTTCTGTTATTGTCATGTTTGATGCAACAGGTATTCGTTACCAAGCAGGTCAGCAAGCCGTTGTGATCAATCAAATGCGTAAAGACTTTCAAACGTTTATCATAAAATCTAAAGAATCCCTTGATAAAAACCCCGTTCAAAAGATTGAAGATTTAAAAACTTTACTTGGTCATCGTCCAATCGAAGTTTTTTTTGGTTGCTTAACTGGTATACTAATTTCCATCATCATATATACAGTTTGAAACCCTATTCCCTACTCATAAGAAAAAAGCAGTGAGCCAAATAAATGCCCACTGCTTTATGTTAAAACATTTGATAACCCATTCTACGTAAAATTTTCATTACAATACCAGAAATAATCGCTCCCACTAGACCGCTAGCAAGAATAAGTATATCTGCAGGTTGCAATGAAATTAGTTTATGTCCTAAAGCTGAAAATGCTGTACCAGCTTTAAAGAAATAATCTAAGAAACTAACATCATCCACAATGAAAATTACGACGATTGGATATAGAATAGCCATAAACCAAGTTGATCGAAGTAACATATTTAATAAGAATCCAATTCCAAAGAACATAACTAAGAAAATTAGCATGGATAGGATTAATTGGATAATAGAAAATCCACCTGTCATATGTTTGAAACCTCCATATTCTCTCACATTAGTGTAACTGATTGAGACAAGGCTTTCAATGACTAGGTATGTTTTTCTATGACTTTGTCAAAAATCTGTAAATTAGAAGAATAGTTTGTAGTCAGTATATCCAAATACATTTTCTCTATCTATTCCTTCCATCGTAGCAGGTAAAGCTCTTAGTGGAAAATCTACTATTTGCATTAACATAAGTGACGTACGTTTATCATTCTTTAAAGCTTGTGGTGTCATCCAACAAGCTTCGTATAATTCATCTAATTGCACTTTAATCTGTTGCTCTTGTGTATTAGCAGTTAGATAAAACACAGCCATCGTATCACTTATATCATTATGAATAACACCTGTTCGTAATCCTACTAACCCTTGCATCGATGCCTTGATGCCCGTTTCCTCTTGTAATTCACGATGGCAGGCTTGATCGATTGTTTCGCCTGGTTTTACAAACCCTGCTGGTAATGACCACATTCCATCTAATCCGCCATAGCGCTTCATCACAACAAGCCATTCACCATTTTCGTTTTCAACTAATCCAGCTACACCAAGCCAGACTCGTGAGCGATCTTTACTGTTCATATACATCACCTCTTACCAGTTCATCCTTCAACAAAGTAAGAAAGTTAAAGAATCTACGTCAATTTTAAGGATTGACCTGCTTTCTTAACTTGCTCATTTAACCTTTCCAACGTCATCCTATCCGACGAAAATATAAACCATACAATTATTTAAAGGGATTCAATTTCCCCTTTTTTAAAACTAAACCTAAACCGCCTATTAAATATAATGCACGATTATCAATTACTTTTTTCATAATATAAGCAGTTTTACCCGTAATTTCTTTGCCAAATGCATTGCTAATTGCATCGCTACCACCTAGTGAACATACAGTTCCTTTTAAATCCGGTATAAATGGTTTTGTTTCTTTGCCTTTAAGTAAAGCTACTAGATTTCTTGCGACTGTATTGGCTTGTTGCACTGCAATTTGAGCAGTTGGCGGATATGGGCGTTCTGTCTCTCTATTGACCAAAAATGCACAATCCCCAACCATAAATATGTGTTGATAACCTGGTACACTTAAATCTTCTTCAACCGCGACTCGAGCACGCCTTGAAGGTAAGTCAGATTCTTCTACAACCCTTGGTCCTCTTACGCCAGCTGCCCATACAACAGTACCCGCCTTGATGAAATCAAATTGGTTGGGGCCTTTCTTAATCTTGACTCCCTCTTTTGTCGCTTGTACAACAGGTGTACCCACTGAAAATTCAATGCCTTTATTTGTTAGTACATCTACCGCGTAATTTACAAGTGTTTCTGAAAACATTGGCAATATCGAAGGAGCTGCTTCCACACAAATAATACGGACTTTTTCTCTTGGAACATCGTATTCTCTACATAATTCTGGTACTTTATTTGCTAGTTCACCTATAAATTCGATCCCGGTAAAACCGGCGCCACCAACAACAATCGTCAATAAAGCATCATCTTTTTCAAATAATTCTTGAGATGCCCATTCCGCAAATTGTGTATGAATATGATCCCGAATTTTACGAGCATCATTAACATTTGTTATACCAAAAGTATATTTGTCCAATCCATCGATTCCAAACGTTTCTCCTTCAAAGCCAAGTGCTACTACTAAATAATCATAATATAATTCACCTTGATTGGTTTGAACACTTTTATAATGGATATCAATTTTTTCTACAGTTGCTTGTTTGAATATTATTTTTTTATGTAAAACGTCTTTTATTTCATAACGTACTTGTTCCGGTTTTAAATTTCCGGCAGATGCTTCATGTAACCATGTAGTTTCATAATGATAGGAATTTTTATTGACAAGCGTAATTTCTGCATCCCTAGATCGAAGTCTTTTCTGCAAATTTATAGCCGTCATTAAACCTCCGTACCCAGCACCCAATATCAAAATTTTTGGCTTAATCACAAAAAATCAAAACCACCTTTTAATTTTTAATAGGCAGAATATATTTTAAACCTATAGTATTATGTATGTTTTTTCTCCATCGCCTATGAAATAATCTATAAATCAACAAAATTATCTATTTATATACTATCTTTTTTATCGCTTTAGTTCAAATTAATCTTTGAATACATTAATTTTCAAAGAAAAAACCCCTTTGAAAAAGTCAGATTTTAAAATTGACTTTACAAAGGGGCTTACATTTCTTTGTCACCTAGTTTTTTTAAATTAACATTCTTCCGGTGTACCAGCATTCTTCGCTGTTCTAAAAGAACTTCCACAACCGCATGAGGCAATTGCATTCGGATTGTCTATAGTGAAGCCACCGCCCATTAGGGACTGTTTAAAATCTATTTTTGTTCCTTTAAGAATTGGAGCATCTTCTTTTGAAACAATAATTTGTAAACCATGTTCTTCAAATTGCTCATCATTCTCTTTTTTTTCTTGTTCAAAACCCATTGCATATGAAAGACCGCTACAACCGCCACCTTTTACGGCAACACGCAAATAAGCGCCTTCTTCTCCATTATTACGCATCATTTCTGTTATATGAAATGCTGCTGCTTCTGTAATATCAACAACTTGTGTCATCCGAGTCACCTCTTTCCTATATCCATCATATCAAATTTATCAATGCTGAGTAAAATAACAAACGCTCACAAAAATATCGAATTTATCATTAAATTAATATGATATAATTTACCTACAATTATTGTAGTAAATGGAGCTGTTATAATGGAAATTACCCCCTACTATAAAAAGCAGATAGAATGTATTCATTGTAAAAAGAAATTTAAATCAACGAAAACAAGGGCAAACTTTGTCAAAGTAAAAGAAACTGAAAGTGATTTCCATCCTATTTATGAAAATGATATAAATCCTTTGTTTTATAATGTATTTGTTTGTGAACATTGTGGTTTTTCATTTACAGAAGATTTTTCAAAATACTTTGCTCCAGGATTAAAGGAAATAATAGATGAAAAAATATCTTCACATTGGAAAGCACATAATTTTTCAGGTGAAAGAACTATAGAAGATGCCTTACAAGCTTACCAACTTGGACTTGTATGTGGAAATTTAAAAAAGGAAAAACATATTGCGTTAGCTGGTCTAGCACTCCGCACTGCCTGGTTATATCGCTCCATCAAAAACGAAGTACAAGAAAAGCGATTTATGGAAATTTCACGAGATCAATATATTGAATCATTTTCCACAGAAGATTATACAGGAACTTCAATGACTGAAATTCGAGTAATCTATTTAATCGCTGAATTATCTCGTAGAATTGATGATCGTGATAAAGCAATACGTTACTTCTCAAAAGTAATAGAAATGCAACGAAATTCAAATGAAGTGAAAATTATTGAAATGGCAAAAGATCAGTGGAAACAAATGCGAGAAGAAAATGTTAACCAGTAGACCACTATTAAATAGAAATTTATTAGCTTCATTTTTTTCAATCGAAAAAAAAGGTCGGCCTTAAAATTGCTTATTTAGCAACTATAGGTCAACCCTTTTCTATAGATTAAAAGACTTGTTCTACTTCTACTACTCCAGGTACTTCTTCTAAAAGTGCACGTTCAATACCAGCTTTTAGAGTGATTGTTGAACTTGGGCAGCTACCACATGCACCTAGTAAACGTAATTTAACAACACCATCTTCAACATCTACTAAATCGCAATCTCCTCCATCACGAAGAAGGAATGGGCGTAATTTATCTAATACTTCTTGTACTTGTTCTTTCATATCTGAAACATGTTCTGTCATAACTATCGACTCCTTTCCTTAAAATCATTATAATGTGTATAAGATAAAAAATCCATTATTGAAATGCGAGGTTAATTGATCATGACCAATAATTCAATTTCAATTGAGATATTTGGAGCTAGTGTACAGTGTGCAAGCTGTGTAAATGCGCCATCTTCAAAAGATACATTCGAGTGGTTAAAAGCTGCAATTGATCGTAAATATCCCAATAACCCTTATAATATTAGTTATATCGATATTGAGCAGCCAATTGAGAATGACCGGCATGCAAAATGGGCACAACGAGTAATGGATGATGAATTCTTTTATCCACTAGTACTTATTAATAACGAAGTAATTGGAGAAGGTTATATTCAACTAAAACCAATTTATCAAGAACTCGAAAAATTAGGCTTCCTACCAGCGTAAACTGGGGAAGCCTTTTTTATTTTTAAATAGCGATTTATATTCGTACTGATTCAATTTGAAGACTTTGAAGAATTTCTTTTTTCATATGAGCTAACCGCTCACTCCCACGGTCGCGCGGAAATGGTTCATTAATGATAAATTCACGTTCTACTTCACCAGGTTTTCCTGATAAAACTATGATTCGATTACATAAATATAATGCCTCATCAATATCATGAGTAACAATAATAGATGTCACTTTTTCTGCACGCCATATATCAAGCATTAAATCTTGAAGTTGCATTTTTGTGAAGGCATCAAGAGCACTAAACGGTTCGTCCATTAATAATAATCCTGGTTTTGCTACAATAGCACGCGCTATCGATACACGTTGTGCCATCCCTCCAGATAATTCTTTTATATATAAATTTTCTGCACCTTCAAGTCCAACTTGTTTTAAAAGTTTTCTTGCAAACTTATTATTGGTTTCTTCATTGCCTTTTAACGTAAAAGTTACATTTTCCAAAACAGTTAACCAAGGAAATAATCTAGCTTCTTGAAAAACTACACCTACTTTAGGGTGTGGTCCATCTATACTTTCACCTGAAATCAAGACTTCTCCCGTATAGCCATTGTCTAACCCTGCAATTGCACGTAATATTGTACTTTTCCCTGAACCGCTCTTTCCTAATAATCCAATGGTTTCCCCTTCTCGAGCATCAAAGGATACGTTTTTTACGCCATTTTGGTTATCAAAAATACGGGTTAATTGATTTACTTCCAATACCATTTGTTAACCTCCTATCATACTGTTGTCTCGCCATTTCAACATACGATTCTCAACAAGTTTAATAAGCCAATCTGTTAACTTTCCAACAAAAGCAAACAGAATTATGCTACCAATGATTAAATCAGGTGAAGATGAATTTTGACCAATCACCAAGAGATATCCTAATCCTTGGCTTGCCCCCATAAGCTCAGCGGCCACAACAAACATCCATCCTAAGCCTAAACCACTACGAACACCTGTAAAGAAAGAAGGCAAACTCGCTGGAAAAATAATACGCCTTACTAACTCAAAATGGCTAAACCCTGCAACTTTTCCAACCTCTATTAGTTTACGATCCACATTTAAAATGCCACTTACAACATTTAAGTACACTGGAAAGAACACCCCAACAGCTATTAAGCTGATTTTTGAAGGTTCACCAATGCCCATCCAAAGGATAAACAATGGTACCCAAGCTAGTGATGGAATCGATTTAAATGCTTGAATCATTGGATCAAAAATACGCTCTGCTTTATTGTAAAAACCAACAATCAAACCCAATAATACGGCTAAGAAAGTTCCAATTAATGAACCAACCAGTACGCGATAGACTGTTATTCCTAAATGTCCCCAAAGCGTCCCGTCTAATGCTAAACCTTGGATTGTATAAATCACAGCTAATGGAGATGGTAGCTGATATGAAGATAATATTCCTGTGTCTGTTACAAAAATCCATAGAGCTAAAAGAAGCAATGGAAGAAATAAACTAAGGACTATCTTTGAAGCCTTAGCTCTTTTTATTTTATTTACAGACGGCTCTTTCCCATATTCTATGGATGATGGAAACTCTGCAATTTTCTTCGCCATACAAACCCTCTCTTTACTTAATAATTTTTTTTGCAAAAGATGGTTCAACAAGATTATTTGTTGTTTTTTCTACATCTACATTTGATTTGATAACTTTTGCTTTCTGTAATACTTCTCCAGCAGCATTTAAAGCCGTCACTTGTTGCTCACCAGGAATTGGTTGATCAAAATTTGTACGTTCAAGTTGAATTTTTGCAGTATTCAAATCTATTTTTGCTTCCTTTGAAATGATTTCTGCAGCCTCATCAGGATGAGTTATAATCCATTTACGTGCTTCCTCATAGGATTTAATGACTTTTTCGACTGCTTCAGGATATGCCTTTTCAAAATCTTCTCTTACATTCAAAAAATTATAGGTATTAAACTCGGTATTACGATAGAATAATTTTGCATTTGCTTCTTGCTCTGCTGTTGCCATAATCGGATCAAGACCTGCCCATGCTGCTACATCACCTTTAACTAATGCTTGATAACCGTCATTATGTTGTAAATTTACAAATTTAATATCCTTTTCACTTAACCCTTCTTCATTTAATGCACGAAGTAAGAAAATATAAGGGTCCGTTCCATATGTAGCAGCTACTTTTTTTCCTTTTAAATCGTTAATAGACTTAATAGAATTATCTAATGATACTAAAGCGGTCCATTCTGGTTGAGATAATACATAGACATTCTGTATAGGAACTTCCTTAGATTTTGTGATTAAACTTGCTGCCCCTGCCGCTGAGCCAAAATCGATACTGTTACTTGTTAAAAATTCTAAAGCCTTATTACTTCCTTGACTTAATGTCCATTCTACCTTCACATCATCTTTTTTAAATTCTTCCTCTAACCAACCAAATTTCTTCAGAACTAAACTTGTAGGGGAATAATATGCATAATCTAATCGAACTGTTTTTAATACATCATTTCCAGATGCTTTACTATTGCCACATGCTTGTAACACACCTATTACGAGCAATAATGAGAATATTAACATGAACAAAGCGGATTTCTTCATCCTTCTACCTCCTTTAGTTGAAAACAACTTTCATATAAAATTTTAACTTTTCTAAATTTTTAATATAGTCATAATATTATTGTTATAATTCCTATTTGTCAACTATGTTTTATATGTATGTGATCTATTCTCTAAATTTAATTCACTTATTTATAAATAAAAAAGCACTATCATTTGAAATGCACCTCCAATTGTTAGTTCGGTTCTTTAAAAGTAGAGACTCATTTTAGATAGTACTTATTGTTTCTTTTATCCAATCATTTTTATTATTTATGCTTTTAGGGCTTCAACACTTGCAGGATTAATGTTTGACTTCTAAAAAAACGAGTCCTTGATAATAGCATTTTTCAAGGACGTTGTGATAGTAATTGGATATAAAAAAACCAGAAACGATAATCTAATTATCATTTCTGGCACTTGATTAACCATTATGACGTTTGTACATCCATAGCAATCCAGATTTCATCAGACGTGCTATACGTCCAGTAACAGTTGTATCTGCTAGATATACGAAACCTTGTTTTTTACCAAGAGCTCCCATAAAGCCTTTTAGCTTAATTTCAGGCATTTTTTCTGGTAGTGGTTGGTTGCTCCAACGTAATTTCAATACTTTTACAATATGTTCTGCTTGTTCTTCAGCAAGCTGAGCACTTGGACCGAATTGAGAAGCTGCACAGTCACCAACTACATACACAGATTCATCGCTTGGAACATTCATATATTGTGTAACTTCAATACGACCACGGTTCAATTCTAGCCCTGTATCGCGTGCTACTTTTACTGGTTGAATACCAGCTGTCCATACGACTGCATCCACTTCAATTTTTTCTTCATGATTATAAAGAATTTTATCTTCCACTTTTGTTATATTTGACTTTGCAATAACTTCAACGTCATGGCTATCAAACCATTTTTTCACGTATTTACTTAAACGTTCTGGGAAGTCTTTTAAAATACGTGGTCCACGGTCAAATAGTTTAATCTTAAGATCTGCACGACTCTCACGTAATTCACTTGCTAATTCGATACCACTTAATCCAGCACCAACAATTGCAACTGTTGAACCTGATGGTAATCCTGCTAATGCATTGTACGTAATACGAGACTTAGCCATAGTTTGGATACTGTAAGTATATTCTGCTGCTCCTGGTACATTATGATAATTATCTTCACAACCAAGTCCAATAACTAAATCGTCATATTCAACTTTTTTACCATCTTCAAGAAGAACTATTTTATTTTCTAAATCGATGCGTTCAATTTCTCCGTATACAGCTGAAAGTCTGTTGTTCTCTGGGAACTTAACTCGAATATCCTTTTCAGGTGTTGTTCCTGCAGCCAAAGCATAAAATTCAGTTTTTAAACTATGGAATGGTGCACGATCTACGAGAGTAATTTGTACATCTTCTGGAAAATTATTTGGCAATAAGCGAAGTAAAATACGCATGTTGCCATAGCCACCGCCTAATAATACTAATCGTTTCATAATAATCTCCCTTATTAACAATTTTGTCACATTTAAATCTGTCCTTAACGAGTATAGCTGATTGTGATAACTTTCACAATATCTTTGTGATAACTTTCACAATTCAAGTAGAAAAACGAACTAAGTAGAAAAATTGACGAATAAAAAAAATAATAGTAGCATTCGAAGGGTGAGGTGACGTGTTATATGAATCCACTTGTTGAATTTTGCGTCAGCAATTTGGCTAACGGCTCCCAAGAAACATATGAAGTGCTAGAACAAGATCCAAATGTAGATGTGCTTGAATATGGTTGTCTAAGCTATTGTACAAGATGTTCTGAAAAATTATATGCACTTGTCAATGGAGAATTGGTTGAAGCCGAAACACCAGAGGAATTAACGAAAAAAATTTATCAATTTATAGAGGAAAATCCTTTATTTTAAGGAAATGGGACCTACTAAGTCTTTTATGATTTAATAGGTCCTTCATTTCTATTCTATACATTCTAACAATGTTTTAACCGTGTATGTTGCTGTTTTTTCTTTATTTTGAACATCTTCTGTACGCGTTACTCCTGTATTGACATGTAATGTGTCAATTCCAAAACGAATCCCTGCAAGGATATCCGTATCATAGTTGTCCCCAATCATTAACATATCTTCTTTTTGTAAATTAAATTCTTGGCGAATAATTTCAAGCATATGTGTAGCTGGTTTACCAATATAAATAGGTGCAACATCTGTTACATTATGAATCATTTCTGCTATAGCGCCATTACCAGGTGCAAATCCATACTCGCTTGAAAATTTCACATCACCATTTGTTGCTATGAATACTGCACCATTTTGTATAGCATAGCAAGCCTCTGCCAACATTTGATAAGTTAGTTCCGTATTCATACCTTGCACAAAAACGTCTGGATTATTCGAAACAACTTCCATACCTGTATCAAGAATAGCTTGCTTTAACCCATCTCCACCTAAAACCTTGACCGTCTTATTAGGAAAATGCTTAGCAATATACTTGGCAGTAGCCATTGCAGAAGTCATAATATGATCTTTTTTTGCTTCAATCCCCATATTGAGTAATTTGCTTTGTAGTTGTTCACCAGTCATTTTCGCATTATTTGTAACGAAGAAGGGTTCAATTCCCTGTTGCTTTAAATAATTTATAAAATCTTTTGCCTCTGATATAGGTTCAGATCCTTTATAGACCGTTCCATCTAGATCAAAGCAATAAGCTTTATACTTTCTCATTATTGTTCCTCAGGGATAAATGCAGTAACTGGTCCTAACTCATTGATCAAGTATTTATTTACACATGGTGAAAACGCTTTAATAACATTTAAATGCTCATTTAGAACTTTAATAACTTCTTGGTCATCTACTTCTAAAATATCGCGTACAAGCCCTCTACGAAGACCAATTAACGCTTTAAGTGGTTGTTCCATATCAGCAGTGATTACTTTTTCGTCTACTAAAATATCGATGATGTCTTCATAACTGCCCGGATCTCTCATGATAAAACCATCAATCATTGAGTTTCCAACATCTATAATAGCTTCAATTAAAACGTTTGCAATACGTTCTACAGCTAGTTTATGCACATCATCCATTAACCAATTTTCTGTTTGTTGAAAAGTATTCATAATAGAATCCATATATTCAAGATTATTTGTAATTTTTTTTCGATCAACAAAATACATTTTGCTTCCTCCATTCAAATAGTAAAGGTTGATACCTTATTCTCTTCTATAGTAACATAACTTTAGAACCGGAAGGGGTTATGAATAAATGGAAAGATTTTTTTTATATGATGATATAGAAGAGAATAAGACAAGATTTGTTAGCTTCATGGGTGAAAACCAACGATATGATTTGGCAATAATGCAAAGCAACCGTTTCTATGGAAAAGTTCTTGTTTTAGATATGCAACATAATCGATTTGCTATTATCGGATCTGATGATTTAGACGAACCAGGCTACCTAGAAGACGTATACAAAAGATCGCCAGAGGAAGCTCAGGAGATTCGAGAATATTTGTATGAACTAATTGGTTAAGATGACTTTTTTCTATAGGGATAGTGTGTTCAAAAAGTAAGCATAAAAATCAGTTGAATTTTATTTAACTGCATAAAAAAAACATCGAGAGGGTTTAAAATTGCCCTTGCTCGATGTTTTTTTGTTGTTCTAAATCATTCTCTAAATTACTTTCATCCAATTGAGGTGTATCTGTTTCTTCGATCAAGATAATATCTTCCTCTACTGCTTCAATCATCTCTTTAGATGAATCCACCAATTGAGGTGCTTTCCCTATTTTTTTTAATACAAAATAGGAACAGCCAAAATTACAATATTCGTATAAATAATCTTGTAGCGTGCTAATTCGTGTATCAAAAGTAGCCTTTTGGTTTTTATCTTCATAGAAGCCTTTTAAACGAAGTTGACCATAGCCCCAGTCTCCAACAATATAATCATACTTCGATAAAATATCACTATAACGGCCATTAAAATCTTCTTGTTTAAATCCTTCTTTTACATTTTCAATGATTTCATACATTGATTGATCTGCAATAATCATTTTATCACCATCCATTTTTTAAAGATGATTACGCATTTTCTCCAAGCGCATGTTTATGTTTTGCAGCTTCATTTACTTGTTCATCTGCATGATAACTACTACGAACTAAAGGACCTGCCTCACAATGGCTAAAGCCTTTAGACATGGCTATTTTACGAAGCTTTCCAAACTCCAATGGAGAATAGTATTTCTTCACTGGTAAATGCTTTTTCGTTGGTTGAAGATACTGACCTATTGTCATAATATCTACATTATTTGCGCGTAAGTCATCCATTACTTCAATAATTTCTTCTTCTGTTTCCCCAAGACCAATCATTAAAGATGACTTTGTAGGAATATCTGGTTGCATTTCTTTCGCGCGCTTTAAAAACTCTAAAGAACGATCATATGTTGCACGTGCACGAACTCTTGGTGTTAACCGTCTTACTGTCTCTATATTATGATTCAAAATATCTGGTTTTGCATCCATTAATATTTGTAAATTTTCTTTTACTCCTCCCATATCAGAAGGCAATACTTCGATGGAAGTAAACGGACATTTGCGACGGATTGCTCGAACTGTTTCAGCAAGGACGCTTGCTCCTCCATCTTTTAAATCATCACGTGCCACAACAGTAATGACAACATGCTTTAAATTCATAAGCTGTACGGAATCTGCTACACGTTCAGGTTCTGCTAAATCCAGTTCAGTAGGAAGACCTGTCTTAACTGCACAAAATCGACATGCACGCGTACATATATCACCTAAAATCATAAATGTGGCTGTACGGCGTTCACCCCAACATTCGTGAATGTTAGGACACTTTGCCTCCTCACAAACCGTATGTAAATTTTTCTCCCTCATTAGCTTTTTTAAACCTTTATATTCTTCGTTTGTATTTAGTTTAATTTTGAGCCAATCTGGTTTTCGAATATATTCTCCCTTTGTTGGTTTACATGATGTCACGATAAGTCAGCTCCCATCGATTAAGTAAATGTGAAAATCCCTTACTGTTGTCAATTTAACATATTAAAGGTTTTCTCTCAACCTTGGGTTACTCTTAAATGGTATTTATTCTAATTATTATCTGAAGCAGGTGGCGCTGTTGGAGATGGTGCATTTGTTGAAGAATTTGGTGGTGTAGCAGGTAATGGCACTTCAATAGCCGGTTGGGTTGATGAAGCATCACTAGAATAAATATACGGAACATTCCCTTTTAACAAAGTGATTGCTACAGGTATTTTTTGTTCCACTGTTGCTGACATACTATCAAAAGGAACAATTATTTGGACATTAACTGTTGTACGCACACTGTATTTGACAGCAGCGTTGTTAATACCGAACTCTTGAATTTCTTGTTCCATATTAACCTGAACATTCCCTATCACATGGAAACGGATAGGGATTTTCGGACCTAGATTTCCGAGTAACGGCAAACCTGTGGCAAGTCCAATTGGTACGTAAAATACAATTCCGCCATCTCTCTGCATGGATTCCTCATCATATTCGATATCTTCATATTTTGGTAAATGATCTAAATTTCCTTTTTCCGCTTCTTCTAAATGTGATTGAACTAATGTTTGTGTTTCTGCCATAATTCGAGTAATCACTTCTGTATTCAACTTTGAATCGACTAGCCCCTGATTTTCTCCTTCTCCTACACTTTCAATTACTTCATTGCTATCAAGTACATTTGAAGTTCTTGATGTTATAGCCTTACTAATTACATAAGATGCGATTTTATTGGTTTCAACTTCAGCATACCGCATAAATGTGGGCATAAGTTGAGCATTAATGTAATAAAAAAATAGCAATACGCAACCTAAAAGACTAACCAATACCATTGGGAATAGACGTGATCGCCTGAATAGTTGCTTTCTCTTTTTCATCAATCGCACAAAAATACCTCCTAATCAATAATATGAATAGGAGGTTGCCATTATTCGACTTGTGATAAATATTCAACTTCAACCTTTTTGACGGATAGGTCTACTTCATCAGCTAATAAAATTTCATATGTAGCTTTAAGTATTTCGTTATTTTCCTCGAATATCCGAACCCATGGTCTCTCTGTGTTTTCTTTATTTTGCTTACAAACAATCCCTCTACGACCATCAGATAATAATAGGACAGTTCCATTAGGATAATATGCTACACAACGTCTTAAAGCATTTACTACTTTTTCGTCGTATAATGTACCACTGCCTTCTTTAATAATATCCATCCCTAGTGAAGGAAGCATCTTATTTCGATACACTCGATTTGAAGTAACCGCATCAAATACATCTGCTACTGCAATAATTTTTGCATATGGATGGATTTCGAAATCCAGCAATCCTCTTGGATAACCACTGCCATCTAATCGTTCATGATGTTGAAATGCACAATGTGCAGATAATAGGGAAATCGTATGTAAATTTCTCAAAATGTCAAAACCGTACTTAGTATGCTGTTTCATGATTTCGTATTCTTCGTTTGTTAATCTTCCTGGTTTTTTAAGTATTTCCTGAGGAATCATCATCTTTCCGATATCATGTAGTATAGCACCTATTCCTATTTGACGAATTTCAACCGCATTATATTTCATTTCCTTTGCAATCGCAATCGAGTAAACCGCTACTTGCAAGGAATGCTGATAGATATAGTTATCATAAAGAAAAGCATCACTTAGAATGGTTAAAATTTCTTTGTTATTCATAATATTATTCAACAAATCATCAATAATTAATGTAAATTGCTTCGATTGACGGTCCAGACAATATGTAACATCTTTTCCTTTCAGCATTTTTAACTGATTAAAAGATGACGTTATTTGCTGTACCGCATGTTGTCTTACTGTTCTAGGTATGGCTTCTTTTACTTCGATATCTTTTGATATACTATCGTCAATGTATACATATTGTATATTCAATTCTTGTAATCGTTTGATAATCAGATCTGATACTTTTACACCCTTTTGTAATAATGGTCTACCAATCTCATTCCAAATTGTCCTACCTATTACCATGCCCGTTTGTAATACTTCCGTTGATATCAACCGCATGCTGTTCTTCCCCAATCATCTCAAAAATCAGTATATTAAAACAACTATGATTTATTTCTATATGACATCAGAATATCACGTAGAAATTCTGGTAACAAGTAGGTTTTTGGTAATTTTTTTAACTCTGGGAAGAAATAACCGAAAGTAAACATATCTAACGTCACTAACTTATAAACGTTAGTATCACTTGTTTTCTTTCCATTTACCAATAGTTCTCCATCAGAATTAAGCGAAAATCCATATGTCAAAATTTTGCCAAGAATTACCCCTCTAAAGCCCAATCCTTTTAACTCTGTTCTTGGCCAATCTAATGATTTCTGTGCAAGCTCTAAAACTTCTTTAAGTTTTTCACCTGTCATTTCAATGACACAAGCATTGATGGGATGAGGTAGACATTGATGGATGTCAAAGGCTGTAACTGTCCCTTTGGGAATATCCCTTAAAAATATTCCGGCATTGAACATCGCACAATCTGCTTTTGAAAATTGTAATAATTCCTTGGCAAAAAAGCGAGATAATGTTGAGTGATGATACCATTCTTTATTTAAATAATGATCTGCCTCAAATACCGGATAATTTAAGAGTTCCTTTCCTTTTTGTATTAACGATTGATCAAATTGTTCCTCATCCTTAACTGGTGGTAAATCTGACGTTCTATATAACTCTGTCTTTTTCTGAACAATTTTATCCAATTCATCGTCAAATTGAATTTCTGTATGCCCTACAAAAAAGCCAAATTTGCCTCCACCTGTTAATAATGTATTTCCAACTATTTTACCTTCATGCAATACATGATGAGTATGAGAACCGAAAATCACATCTATTTGCGGACATTGTATAGCTAATTGTTCATCCATTTGAATACCTAAATGAGACATACAAAGTAAGATATCGATTAAAGGGTGTATTTCATTTACAATATCCTGCAATACAGGTAATGGGTCTTCAATTGTCCATCCTAATGGCTCATAATAAGTTCGGAATTCTGCAGTTGCAGCAATAACACCAATTTTTGTCCCCTGTGCAGTCTTAAAGATTTTAAACGGTTTCGCCCACTTCGGCACTTTATTTTCCGTTTTTAAATTACCTACTATCACATCAAATTTTGCATCATCATACAATTTGTTTAAATCAGCTTTTGACAATGTAATTCCTTCATTATTTCCAATCGTCACTGCATCATATAGCCCATCATTTAATAGCTCAATATTTCCTTTTCCTAGAGTTGCCTCTGTATAAATATGTGATCGGTCAATAAAATCTCCGATATCAAAAATATAACAACTATCTTCCATTTCGTTATGCCATTTTTTTCGATCCGTTAGTAACTTTTGAATACGTGGCCAATATCCAAAATGGCTATGAACATCATTCGTATGATATAAATGAATCGTTTCTAACATGGTGACACCTCTCTATGCTTAGAACAATCCCTCATAAATAGAGCGTATTCCAAGTAACAATAATATTATTCGTAAAGCAAATACTAATGTATTTGAATTTATTTTTTTATTCACAGCAGCACCCAACTTGGCTCCAATATAAGCACCTGGCACTACTGGAAGTGTATATAACCAAGGTACATGTCCCAGGTAAATATGACTTGCTGAGTTAATAATGGATGATAAAAACACCATGAACATAGACGTTGCCACTGCAACATGTGGTGGAAATGCAAACAAAATAATCATTGCTGGTACAATCATCGATCCACCACCGATACCAAATAGGCCTGATGCCATCCCAATTAGAAATGTTAATAGTATAGCAAACCAAATTGGATACCCATACACATACTCTTTATCGTCTTTTAAATCCGAGAATGTTTGTTTCATTCCACGGTTTACAAACCAATCAATTGGTTTTAGATAGTCACGAATAAGTAGTATGATTGCTAAAATAATAAGTAATATACCAAAGTATAAGTTAAAAGAAGGCAAATCTATTCCCTTATTAATATAGGCACCTAAAATTGTACCTGGCGCACTCCCTATAAAGAATATCAACCCACTCTTATAATCCACCAATTTTGATTTCATATACGACAGTGTAGAAGCTAATCCTGTCGCGATCATCATAATAACAGATAGGCCTACAACTTTTTGTGGTGTTAAATCAGGAATCATTCCAAGTGTAGTACCAATATATAACGTAGCCGGTACAAGAATGGCTCCACCACCAAGCCCAACAAGTGCACCAATTATTCCTGAACACACACCTATTACAGCTAGTAAAATATATACCATTACTACTCTCCTTCAAATAAATCTAATTGTTTTGGGGATAGATTGTGATACTCAACACCAAGCATTTTCTGTAATGTCTTTGCGTTTGAAGCTGCGTGATGACCTGAATTATTATTAAATAATACATACACTTCTTTTGCAGGCTGTTGCAATTTTTCTACAACTTCTTTTAAATATATTAGTTCTTCGTTTGTATAATCATATAAAAATCGAACTTTTCTCCATTGTTCGTTATTACCTGGATTTCGCCATCCGTGTACATTTCGTCCATGTATTCGAAGTAACACCTTGTCACCTGTCACAACCGGCACTAAAGGTACTGACCCTTCTCCAGCTTGTGGCTCATCACAAACTGTATGAAAGAGCTGCTGACCCCTTAAAAAGCTCAATGTTCCATCCATAAATTTCTCACTATACCAAGTGCGATTTCGGAATTCTATAGCTATAGGGAAATCGTTAAGTTGCTGTTTAATATAACGTATATACTGAACATTCTTTTGTTGACAATCAAACCATGGTGGAAATTGCACAAGTACAAGTGCCAATTTTCCGGTTTCTTGGAATTTATGTATAGATTCTTTAAAAACATTAAACATCTCATCTACCGTTCCATAGGGATTATCATCTCGTAAATGTCCGGTCATTCCTTGATAGGCTTTCACCACAAACTGAAAGTGATTAGGCGTTTCAGCAATCCATTTTTGTACATTTGCAATAGAAGGAATGGAATAGAAAGAAGTATCTAATTCTACTATTGGAAAATGACCGCTATAATCAAATAACTTATCTTTTGATAAAGAACGATATAGACTTGGATGATCGCCCCATCCAGTTAATCCGATGTGTATCATAGGTCTCCCTCCTATTGGTTAAGTATATTCATCATATCATAGCATCAATCAGAAACCATATTAAATCCATTGAAATTATATTAATTGTAACAATGCTCTTCTTTCATCTTGTTAAATATTTTTTATAATAATGCAGATTATGAGATAAACAAAAAGAGATATAACCGCAAATTTAACATTGCTGTGTATATCTCTCCAACATATTTATCTTTCAATCGCTAGCCCAAATCCAATTAAATAACCATCTAAATCACGAATAGCAAACTCTTTTAGTTTTTCGTCCCCTATTTCTCTTATTTTTGGATAATAGGCAAAAAGAGCGCCATGAGCTTTTGCTTCATGAAACAATTTATCTAATCTTTCTTCATCTTCGACATAACTAAACACATTCCACAGATTTCGATTTGGTTTTACATCCTCTATTTTTTCAGCTTGTACTAACTTTATAGCTAGTCCACAATCTCTGCGAAAAAGAATTCCATCGACCTCATGACAACTTAATACAGTTTGATAAAAAAGTCTTGCTAATTCAATATCAGACACGAGTAGTACACTTACAGATGAAAGTAAATGCATAAAAAATACTACACCCCATTATAAAGAGTTTGTTATCTAGTTCTGAATAATCAGAACATTTTTCAACTATTACATCATATCACGTTTTTCTTGCTAAATATACAATTTTTTATGAAAAAACTTATAATCAGCAGACACGAGTTATCCTTATTTTTAGTAGGGTTTGAACGATATGACTTTACTTCTGACTTTACTGTAACTTTTCTCATAATTAGATCAAAAATTTATAAAAAAGAGTAGAAATCACCTCATTCAATCATATTGAATGAGATGATTTCTACCCATATTTAATACTAAATTCGATTTTCGTGTGCAGGGAATTATTTCAATTCCTTTTAAAACACCTTATACACTAAAGGATTAGCCGATTGAACCTTCCATCTCGAATTTGATCAGACGGTTCATTTCTACTGCGTATTCCATTGGAAGTTCTTTTGTGAATGGTTCGATGAAGCCCATAACGATCATTTCTGTTGCTTCTTGTTCAGAAACACCACGGCTCATCAAGTAGAATAATTGTTCTTCAGACACTTTAGAAACTTTTGCTTCATGCTCTAGAGCAATTTGGTCATTCATGACTTCGTTATATGGAATTGTATCAGAAGTAGATTGGTTATCCATGATTAATGTATCACATTCAACATTTGCACGTGCATTTGTTGCCTTTTTACCAAATTTCACTTGACCACGGTATGTTACGTTACCACCATGTTTTGAAATTGATTTAGAAACAATAGTTGAAGATGTATTTGGTGCTAAGTGAATCATTTTGGCACCTGTATCTTGGTTTTGACCACGACCTGCGATAGCAATTGATAATGTCATACCACGAGCGCCTTCACCTTTTAAGATACAAGCTGGATATTTCATCGTAAGTTTAGAACCAATGTTACCATCAATCCATTCCATTGTAGCATGTTCTTCACATGTAGCACGTTTTGTAACTAAGTTATAAACGTTGTTTGCCCAGTTTTGGATTGTTGTATAACGGCAATAAGCATCTTTTTTGATGAAGATTTCTACAACAGCACTATGAAGAGAGCTTGTTGTGTAAACTGGTGCAGTACATCCTTCTACATAATGTACACTTGCACCTTCATCAACAATAATTAAAGTACGTTCAAATTGTCCCATATTTTCAGAGTTAATACGGAAGTAAGCTTGTAGCGGTGTTTCAAGAACAACGCCTTTTGGTACATAGATGAATGATCCACCAGACCAAACAGCTGAGTTTAGAGCTGCAAATTTGTTATCGTTAGGTGGGATTGCTTTACCAAAGTATTCTTTGAAGATATCTTCGTTTTCACGAAGAGCTGAGTCAGTATCTTTGAAGATAACACCCATACTTTCAAGTTCTTCTTTCATATTGTGGTAAACAACTTCTGATTCATATTGTGCAGATACACCTGCAAGGTATTTTTGTTCTGCTTCTGGAATACCAAGTTTATCGAAAGTTGCTTTGATTTCTGCTGGTACTTCATCCCAAGATTTTTGAGTAGCTTCAGATGGTTTTACATAGTACGTAATTTCATCGAAGTTTAGTGCAGATAAATCGCCACCCCATTGTGGCATTGGTTTTGAATAGAACACATCCAATGATTTTAGACGGAAATCTAACATCCATTGTGGCTCATTTTTCATTTTAGAGATTTCTTTAACGATTTCAGGAGTTAGCCCACGTTCTGTACGGAAAATGGATACGTCTTTATCATGGAAGCCGTACTCGTAATCGCCAATTTCAGGCATTTTTTTAGCCATTTTTTCTCCTCCGTTCTGTAATTTCATCTATTTTATAAGTTCGCTTCTTTTATGCCCTTTTCCATAGCTTTCCAAGAAAGTGTTGCACATTTAATACGTGCAGGGAATTGTGATACACCAGATAACGCTTCAACATCACCAAGGTCTAGTGAATCATCGTGATCATGGCCTAACATCATTTCTGAGAAGACTTGTGCTAATTTAACAGCTTCTTCAGTAGTTTTACCTTTAATCGCTTGTGTCATCATTGAAGCAGAAGACATTGAAATTGAACAACCTTCTCCTTCAAATTTAGCATCTACGACAATACCATCTTCTACTTTTATAGATAAGTGTATGCGATCTCCACAAGTTGGGTTATTCATATCGATTGATACATTAGAATCATCAATTACACCTTTGTTACGAGGTTTTTTATAATGATCCATAATAACAGAACGATATAGTTGATCTAGTTTATTCATTGACATCAGCAAAATACTCCTTCGCATTACGCAACCCTTCAACAAGTCGGTCAATGTCAGCTTCTGTATTGTAAATATAGAAGCTTGCACGAGCTGTTGCTGAACATTCAAGCCATTTCATCAATGGTTGAGCACAGTGGTGTCCTGCACGAACAGCAATACCTTCCATATCAAGTACTGTTGCAACATCATGTGGATGTACGCCATCTAAGTTAAATGTAACAAGACCAGAACGTTTTGCTGCATCTTGTGGACCATAGATAGAAACTCCTTCGATTGCGCTAAGTTGCTCAATTGCATAACGAGTTAATCTTTGTTCGTGTTCAATGATGTTGTCCATACCTATTTCTTCTAAGAAATCGATTGCAGCACCTAAACCAATAGCTCCAGCTATATTAGGGGTACCACCTTCAAATTTCCATGGAAGGTCAGCCCAAGTTGACTCATACAAACCAACAATACTAATCATTTCCCCACCAAAATCGATTGGGTTCATGGCTTCCAGGTGCTCTTTTTTACCATATAATACACCAATACCTGTTGGCCCGCACATCTTATGACCAGAAAATGCTAAGAAGTCACAATCTAAATCTTGAACATCTGTTTTAAAATGTGGTACACCTTGTGCGCCATCAACGACCATCACTGCACCATGTGCATGTGCTACTGCTGCAATTTCTTTTACTGGGTTAAGAGTACCAAGAACATTTGATGCATATGCAATAGCGACGATCTTTGTACGATCTGTAATAGCCTCTTTGACTTTGTCCATTGACAATGTACCATCTGGATTCATATCAATATATTTTAAAGTTGCATTTTTTTCTTTCGCTAATTGTTGCCATGGAATCAGGTTTGAATGGTGTTCCATATAAGTGATGACGATTTCATCGCCTTCACCAACATTTGCACGGCCGTAACTTAAAGCAACCATATTCAATGAGTTTGTAGTACCTTTTGTAAAAATAATTTCTTCAGTTGAATTTGCATTGATAAACTTACGAACTTTTTCACGTGCACCTTCATAAGCATCTGTTGCACGATTTCCTAATGTATGCACGCCACGGTGAACATTAGAATTTTCGAATTCGTAGTAATGTTTTACAGCTTCCAAAACCTGAATAGGTTTTTGTGTAGTAGCTGCACTATCTAGATAAACTAGAGGGTGTCCATTGACTTCTTGATCTAAAATTGGAAAATAGCCTCGAATATTAGTTTTTATCATTAGCGAACTTTCCTTTCAATAACCTCCGTCAGTTGTTTTTTTACTCCGTCAATAGGGAGCTTATTAACAACTGGTGCAAGGAATCCGTGGATTACTAAACGTTCAGCTTCTGCTTTAGAAATCCCACGACTCATTAAATAATATAGTTGTACGGGATCTACGCGACCTACAGAAGCAGCGTGACCTGCTGTTACATCATCTTCATCGATTAATAGAATTGGGTTTGCATCCCCACGTGCGTCTTTGTTTAACATAAGGACACGTGATTCTTGTTCTGCATCAGCTTTAGTAGCACCGTGTTCAATTTTACCAATACCATTGAAAATACCACGTGAAGAATCTTTCATAACACCATGAATTAGGATATAACCATTTGAAGCTTTACCCCAGTGTCTAACTTCAGTAGTAAAGTTTTGGCTTTGATCTCCACGACCGACAACTACAGATTTAGTATCAGCATATGAACCGTCACCTTTTAGGTACGTAACATTTTCTGAAATTGTATCACTATCATTCATTAAGCCTAAAGCCCAATCCACTTTTGCATCACGATGTAGAATAGCACGACGATTCACATAAGTAGTAAAGCCTTTAGCAAGAACATCAACAGCACCATAAGTAACAGAAGCATTATCATTTACGATTACTTCTGAAATAATATTTGCTTGTCCTTTAGCTTCTTCTACTGTAGAAAGATAATTTTCTACGTAAGTAATAGAACTATTTGCTTCAGCCACAACTAATACATGGTTGTATAATGATGCATCCGCATTATCATGAAGGAATACAGCTTGGATAGGTTCTTCTACGATAACATCTTTAGGAACATATACAAATACACCGCCATTTACTAAAGCTGCATGTAAAGCTGTTAGCTTATGTTGGTCTATTTTTACGCCTTCAGTCATAAAATATTTTTGAACTAGATCGCCATGTTCGCGAGCTGCTGTTAAAATATCTGTTAAAATAACACCTTTTGAAGCTAATTCTTCAGAAACTTTTAAATAAGCTGGTGTATTATTGTGTTGAATATAAACATTTTGTTGACCTTCAGCATCAACAATTGCCTTTACTTCTTCTGGAAGTTCTTCAAGACTAGCATATGTTGTACTTTCAACTGTATGTGTAGGAAATTCTGTAAAGTTCCATTTTTCAACATTTGTTTTATCTGGTTTTACCATTGGCAGTGTTTCTACATCCGCTAATGCACGTTCACGAAGCTCAGTCAACCAGCTAGGTTCATTGTTAGCTTCAGAGAAAGAGCGTACATCTTGAGCGGTTACTGATAATTTTGTTTCAACCGTCATGTTTGCTCGCCCTCCCTATTATGCTTCTTGTCCTGTTGTTTCTTCTTCGTCTTCGATACCTAATTCTTTTTTGATCCAGTCATAACCTTCTGCTTCAAGTTTTTCTGCTAATTCAGCACCACCAGAACGAACTACTTTACCTTGCATCATAATATGAATATGATCAGGAGTAATATAGTTAAGTAAACGTTGATAGTGAGTGATCATTACGCAACCAAAACCTTCACCGCGCATAGCGTTGATACCTTTTGATACGACTTTTAGAGCATCGATATCAAGACCAGAGTCGATTTCATCTAGGATTGCAAATTTAGGTTTAATCATCATTAATTGAAGAATTTCGTTACGTTTCTTTTCACCGCCAGAGAAACCTTCGTTTAAATAACGTTGTCCCATTTCTTCAGGCATTTCTAAGAAGTCCATTTTTTCATCTAATTCACGGATGAATTTCATAAGTGAAACTTCGTTACCTTCACCGCGACGTGCATTAATAGCTGAACGTAAGAAATCAGCATTTGTAACACCTGAAATTTCTGATGGATATTGCATTGCTAGGAATAGACCAGCTTTTGCACGTTCGTCTACTTCCATTTCAAGAACATTTTCACCATCTAAAGTGATAGAACCTGAAGTAACCTCATATTTTGGGTGACCCATAATAGCAGAAGCTAAAGTAGATTTACCTGTACCATTTGGCCCCATGATTGCATGAATTTCGTTTGTATTGAGTGATAAGTTAACACCCTTTAAAATCTCTTTACCATCGATAGCGACGTGAAGATCTTTAATGACTAATGTTGACATTCTAATACCTCCATATAATCTCAATGAATGAAATGTATAATGCATTTCTAATTTAATATCATTCTAATTTTAGCCTAAAAAAAAGTGCTTTGCAAATCATTTGAAAATGTTTCTCAATTTAATCTAAGAAGGTTGGTATATATCTATTCTGAAACCTATTAGACAAGCAATTCCAGCTGTCTATTGAAAATAGACTGATTTTCAATAAACAGTTTTTAATTGAGAATGGATTTCACTACGCACACCGTAATAACATAAATTCTCAGTAGATTTATAACCTTTTTCTACAACATGGCTTTTGATATATCCATTTAAATATAGCGAATGTATATAGCTAAATTACTATCACGAAATACATTTTCTCACCTTATATAAGATACTTTTCCGTTGATACAAATTATCTTTTCAAGATTAAATCACTAAAAAAGCTAACTCCCTTCATTTAAAATGTTCCTTAAAGGCAACATTTTAAACCGGAGTTAGCTTTTCTTCTTAATTTTAATGAAATTATTATTGTGCTATTGCTTGGGTGCGAAGAAATGAGTTAACACTTTCTGCTACATTTCTTCCTTCATTGATAGCCCATACAACTAAACTTTGACCACGTCTTGCATCACCCGCTGCAAATATACCTTCTACATTTGTAGCATAGTTCGTTACTTTTGCGGTAATACGATTGTTTGTCACTTTCACACCAAATTGTTCAGCGACACCACTATCGGTACCTTCAAAGCCTATTGCAACAAACACATAGTCTGCTGGCCAAACTTTTTCAGTCCCTGGAAGTTCGTTAAAATATACATACCCTTCATCACTAATCACTTTTTCCATTTGAATAGTATGCAATTCTTTTATATGACCATTGCTATCTGCAACGATTTTCTTTGTTTGAATACAATATTCGCGAGGATCTCTACCATACTTTGCATCTGCTTCAGCATAGGCATAATCCAATTTATACACTTGTGGATTAGTTGGCCAAGGATTATCAACTGCACGATGTTCTGGCAACTGTGGATGTTTACCAAATTGATAGACTGACTTACAATTTTGGCGAATGGCTGTTGCGACACAGTCAGCACCTGTATCACCACCACCAATAACGATGACATTCTTGCCTTTCATGTCTAAATATTGACCATCCTCAAAATTTGAATCTAGTAAGCTTTTTGTAGTAGAAGTTAAATAATCCATCGCCAAGACAACACCTTCAGAATCGCTACCTTCAATGCGTAAATGTCTTTGTTTTGTTGCTCCGGTACAAAGAATTACAGCATCAAATTCTTTTTTAAGTTCATCTGCAGTTACGTCTTTTCCAATTTCTGTGTTTAAGATAAAGTGAACACCTTCGTCTGAAAGTAATTGTACACGTCTTTCTACAACATCTTTGTCTAACTTCATGTTCGGAATACCGTAAGTAAGTAAGCCGCCTGCACGGTCAGATCTTTCATATACTGTTACAGAATGACCTAGCTGATTTAGTTGGTCTGCAGCTGCTAAGCCTGCAGGACCCGATCCAACAACAGCGACCTTTTTGCCAGTTCGATGTACAGGAATACGAGGTGTAATCCAACCATTTTCAAATCCTTTATCAATAATTGCGCGTTCGATACTTTTAATTGCAACTGCAGGATCTGAAATAGCTAGTGTACAAGATCCCTCACAAGGAGCAGGACAAACTCTACCTGTAAATTCCGGGAAATTATTTGTTAATAGTAAGCGATCAAGAGCTTCTTTCCATTTCCCGTGATAAACTAAATCATTCCATTCAGGAATTACATTATGAATTGGGCAACCCGCAGCAGAGCCACGGATTTCCATTCCCATATGACAAAACGGTGTACCACAATCCATACAACGTGCACCTTGGATTTGAAGTGCTTCGTCTGTTAGCCGTGAAGCATATTCTTTCCAATTTTTTATACGCTCTAGTGGTGGCTGTTCTTTCCCTTTTTCTCGACTATATTCCATAAATCCTGTTTTCTTCCCCAACTAGAACACCTCCTTATTTATTGGAAAGCACTAAATCCTTTTTTTTAATTGAATTTGCTAAAAATGCTTTCATCGTTGCTTGTTCTTCTGATAAACCTTGAGCTTCAAATTCGTCAATGCGATCTAACATTTTTTTATAATCTGTCGGAACAACTTTCACAAAACGCCCTACATAGTCTGACCAGTTTGTTAATATCTGTTTTGCTTTAGTACTTTCCGTATAGTGAACATGTTGTTCTAATAGTTGATGGAGAATGGCCTCATCTTCTTTTGAATGAACACCTTCAAAGCCAATCATTTCTTGGTTACATTTCGTTTTAAATTCTTGGATATCCTGTGGTAATACATAAGCAATACCACCAGACATACCTGCACCGAAGTTTTTACCAACATCGCCCAAGATTACTACACGACCACCAGTCATATATTCACAACCATGATCACCAATACCTTCAACAACTACATTAGCGCCACTATTACGTACTGCGAATCGTTCTCCTGCTCGACCATTAATATATGCTTCTCCGCTTGTTGCACCATATAAACAAACGTTTCCTGCAATAACATTCGTTTCTGCTTGTCCTCGTACTGGTGAGCTAACAACTACTTTCCCCCCGGACAACCCTTTACCGAAGTAATCATTTGCATCGCCCTCAACGTGCATTAGCATACCTTTTGGTATAAACGCACCAAAGCTTTGCCCCGCTGATCCAGTAAAGTTTAATGTTATCGTATCGTCCGCAAGACCCCTCGCTCCATAACGTTTTGAAATTTCACTACCTACGATTGTGCCGACTACTCGGTCGGTATTTTTAATAGGATAATGCAACGAAATCGCTTTTTCTTCTATAATAGAATCTTTGACTTTATCTAAAATTTCTCTTAGATCAAGTGACTCATCTAATTTATGATTTTGTTGAACTTTTTTTGTTCTTGGCCCTTCCACTTGGTGAAGGATTGCTTCTAAATCTAGTTGACCTGCTTTCCAGTGATTTTTTGCGCGGTCACTTACTTCTAAAACATCTGTGCGGCCAACCATTTCATCAAAAGTTCTGAAACCAAGCATTGCCATATATTCTCGAACTTCTTCTGCTACAAACATCATGAAATTCACAACATGCTCAGCTGTTCCCATGAATTTTTTACGTAATTCAGGGTTTTGTGTAGCAATACCAACTGGACACGTATCTAAATGACAAGCACGCATCATGACACATCCAAGTACGATTAAAGGTGCTGTCGCAAAACCAAATTCCTCTGCACCTAAGAGCGCTGCCATTACAACGTCTTTCCCAGTCATTAACTTACCATCCGTCTCAAGTGTTACACGATCTCGAAGTCTATTTAACATCAATGTTTGATGTGCTTCTGACAATCCCAATTCCCAAGGAAGACCTGTGTGTTTAATACTTGTTTTTGGTGAAGCTCCTGTACCTCCATCATAACCACTGATGACGATTACATCAGCTGCACCTTTTGCTACACCAGCTGCAATAGTACCTACCCCTGATTTCGCTACAAGTTTTACACTAATTCGCGCATCACGGTTAGCGTTTTTCAAATCATGTATTAACTCCGCCATATCTTCAATTGAGTAAATATCATGATGTGGAGGTGGTGAAATAAGTCCGACACCAGTTGTTGATCCACGAACATCCGCTACCCACGGGTAAACCTTATTGCCTGGTAATTGACCACCTTCACCAGGTTTTGCACCTTGAGCCATCTTTATTTGTAACTCAGAAGCATTTACTAAATAGTGACTTTTAACACCAAAACGTCCAGAAGCAATTTGCTTAATCGAACTTCTACGGTTATCTCCATTTTCATCTAAAACATAGCGACTTGGGTGTTCTCCACCTTCACCACTATTACTTTTACCGCCAATTCGATTCATAGCGATTGCTAATGTTTCATGCGCTTCTTGGCTAATTGAACCGTAAGACATAGCCCCTGTTTTAAAACGTTTTACGATAGATTCAGCTGACTCTACTTCGTCTAAAGATATTTTATATTCTGATTTTTTGAACGATAATAAATTTCTTAAGAAACCAATTTGTTCTTCATTTGCCATTTCGGAGAACTGATGGAACAATCCAAAATCGCCTTTACGAGTTGCTTGTTGCAACGTGTGGATAGTTTTTGGATTGAAGGCATGATGTTCACCCGAACTTCTCCATTGGAAATCACTACCCGCTGGTAATACACGATCAATCGATTGAACTGCCTCTTGATGTTTTTTCAATGCTTCTTTTGCAATTGTCGGTAAATCGATACCACCCAATTTTGATACTGTTCCAGTGAAGTATTTTTCAATTACTTCTTTACTAATACCAACAGCTTCGAAGATTTGTGCTCCACGATAACTTTGGACTGTTGAAATTCCCACCTTCGACATTACTTTTACGACACCTTCTGAAGCTGCCTTTGCATAACGTCTAATTGCCTCTTCATAACTATAATTGATATGCCCATCTTCAATTGCTTTTGCTAAAGTAGCAAATGCTAGATATGGATATATAGCATCTACACCGTAACCGATTAATGTAGCGAAATGGTGGACTTCTCTTGTTTCACCAGTTTCAACAATGATACTTACTTTTGTACGTTGACCTGTTTTTACAAGATGTTGGTGAACGCTACTAGCCGCAAGTAAAATTGGAATCATTGGTGTTTCAACATTTAGAGCTTTGTCTGATAAAACAAGCAACTGAACGCCATTTGCAATTGCTTCATCAGCTTCTTTTGCTAATCTCGCTAAATCTCTTTCTAAATCTTCTGACATTGAAAGATCGATAACAGCCATATCAAATTGGTCCTGTGTTTGCAACTCTACGAATTGACTATTCGTCAACACAGGTGTTTCTAAATAGAGTCGATGACAATTTTCTGCAGTTGGATGTAATAAGTCGCCTTCTGCACCAAGAATAGTCATCGTCGAAGTCACGATATGCTCACGAATGGAATCAATTGGTGGGTTAGTAACTTGTGCAAATAATTGTTTAAAATAATTAAATAACGATTGTGGTTTATCAGATAAGACTGCTAGTGGTGCATCATTCCCCATTGAACCAAGCGGGTCTTTTCCTCCTGCCACCATCGGTACAATATACTTCTGTACGTCTTCATGTGTATAACCAAAAACTTTTTGTCTAAACAAAAGATCGTCTATCTTTTCTGGTTTTTCTTCTGTTGGCTTCACCACTGCTAAGTTTTCTTCTAACCATTTAGCATATGGTTTTGCCTTTGCAACTTCAGATTTTAACTCATCATCTGAAATAATCCGTCCCTGTTCTAAATCTACAAGCAACATTTTCCCCGGACTTAGTCGTTCTTTATAAACAATATTCTCCTCTTCAATATCAACTACACCAACTTCTGATGAGAAGATAATATAATCATCCTTTGTGACATAATAGCGTGCAGGTCGTAAACCATTACGATCTAATATCGCGCCAATTTGTTTTCCATCTGTGAAACAAATAGCTGTTGGTCCATCCCAAGGTTCCATTAAACAGCTTTGATATTTATAAAAAGCTTTCTTTTCAGCTGAGATATGCGGATTTTCTGACCAAGGTTCTGGAATCATCATGATCGCCGTTTGTGCAGGAGTACGTCCCGCTAAAACAAAAAATTCAAATGCATTATCTAGCATTGATGAGTCACTACCGTTTTGGTCTACAATCGGCAACACTTTATCGAGGTCTTCCCCAAATGCCTCGGAGATAAACTGTTGCTCACGCGCTTTCATCCAGTTAATATTACCTCGTAGGGTGTTAATCTCACCATTGTGGATAATGTAACGGTTTGGATGCGCGCGTTCCCAAGAAGGAAATGTATTCGTACTATAACGTGAATGAACCATCGAAAAAGCTGATGTGAAATGTTCATCTTGTAGGTCTAGGTAAAATTCTACTACTTCTTCAGGTGCTAACAAGCCTTTAAATACCATTGTTCTGCTTGACATGCTTGCACAGTAAAAATCTTTGCCATTATTTCGAGCCCATAATTCTGTTTGTTTACGAATCAAATATAATTTTCTTTCAAAAGCTAAAGAATCATTTACGTCTTTCGCTTTGATAAACACTTGTCGAACAACCGGGGCTGTTTTTTTAGCAATCTCACTTAGTGGTTCTGGATTAGTAGGTACTGTACGCCAACCAATCAATTCTTGACCTTCTGCTTCGATGAAATTATTTAATCTATTTTCGATTTCCTGTTGCGCTTGACTGTCTTTATCAAAAAATAACATTCCTACTCCATAATTTCCTACAGCAGGTAATGTCCAATCTATACAAACTTCGCGGAAGAAGGCATCTGGAATTTGGACCATCAATCCTGATCCATCTCCTGTTTTCCCATCACTACCGCGACCGGCTCTATGATCTAATCTACATAACATTTCTAAGCCTTTCAAAACAATGTCATGTGTTGGCTTGCCTTGCAATTGTGCGTAAAGACCAATACCACATGCATCATGCTCAAATTGTGGAGAGTATAAACCTTGCGCTGTTGGAATTTGGTGAAATGTCATACGATTCCCTCCTTTATATATATAACGGGTCTTAAGTATATTTTAGTTTTTCAAATTCATATAAACAATATATAATTTGGATAGG
The DNA here is from genome assembly GCF_934216135.1 of uncultured Rummeliibacillus sp. Taxonomy (NCBI): domain Bacteria; kingdom Bacillati; phylum Bacillota; class Bacilli; order Caryophanales; family Caryophanaceae; genus Rummeliibacillus; species uncultured Rummeliibacillus sp. The sequence continues at coordinate 48,607 of NZ_CAKQBI010000014.1, forward strand.
ATTAATCTAAAAAATAGATAAGTAGGAGATGACATGATATGGAATTAAGACAACTGAGGTATTTTGTAGCAGTTGCAGAAAGGGAACATATCTCTGAAGCCGCAGAAGTTTTACATGTCGCACAATCAGCTGTTAGCCGTCAAATTGCCAATTTAGAAGAAGAGTTGGGTATTGAATTATTTGAACGTGTAGGGCGTAACGTAAAACTTACACCAATTGGAAGAACATTCCTTGAACATACAGTTGCAGCTCTTCAAGCAATCGATTTTGCAAAAAGACAGGTTGATGAGTATTTAAACCCTGAAGAAGGAACGATTAAAATTGGATTTCCAACAAGTCTAGCAAGCTTTCTTCTACCAACAGTTATTTCTGCATTCAAAAAAGAACATCCAAATGTTTCGTTTCATTTAAGACAAGGTTCTTACAAATATCTTATTAAAGCTGTAAAGGAACGTGAACTGAATTTAGCCTTTTTAGGACCTGTCCCCGGTAAGGATGACAGTATCGATCAAAAAATCCTGTTTACAGAAAATATCGCAGCACTTGTCCCTTCATCACATCGTCTAGCCAAAAAAGATCAGATCCAATTAACAGAATTACGTAATGAAGGATTTGCATTATTTCCAGAAGGATTTATATTAAACAAAGTAGCGGTAGAAGCATGTAAATCAGTTGGATTTACACCAAAGATTAGTTCTGAAGGTGAAGATATGGATGCATTAAAAGGATTAGTAGCAGCAGGTATCGGAGTTACCCTATTACCTGAAAGTGCGTTCTATGACGCTACCCCTCGTCGAACAAAAAAACTAGCATTGGTGGAACCTCCATTTACACGTAATGTCGGTGTTATTTATCCTATAAACCGCGAGCTAGCACCTTCGGAACAAATTTTCTTAGACTTTGTAAGTAACTTCTTCTCTAGATTGACGCAGTTTAAATAATTTCTCAGAATAGATTATAAGATTGATAATTTTATATTTTGGAGTTAAATATCGAAAACTATTTCAATATACACAAAAAGACGCTAGAACGAAATTCGCTCTAACGTCTTTTTTCATCTTTATTATTCAGATACAGGAACTACTGAACCTTTCCATTCTTCATTGATGAAGTCTTGAATTTCTTTTGAATGTAGGACATCCACTAATTTTTTCACAGCTTTATTGTCTTTGTTTTCTTTCTTCACTGCAATAACGTTTACATATGGTGAATCTTTGTCTTCAAGAGCAATTGCATCTTTTGTTGGTGTTAAACCTGCATCGATTGCAAAGTTAGAATTGATAACTACTGCATCTCCTTCTTCGTTTTTATACATTTGCACTAACATTTCAGGAGCAGTTTTTGCATCGATTTTTAATTTTTTTGGATTTTTCGCAATATCTTTGATTTCTGCTGAAGCTTTATCTATGCCTTCTTTTAATGTGATTAAGCCTTTAGCTTCTAGTAATGTTAGAATACGACCTTGGTCAGCTACAGAGTTACTGATTAAAATTGTCGCTCCTTTTGGAAGTTGATCTAGTTTTTTATATTTTTTAGAGTAAATACCGATTGGTTCGATATGAATACCACCAGCGTTTACAAAGTCGTAACCATTATCTTTGATTTGTTGTTCTAGGTATGGAATGTGTTGGAAATAGTTCGCATCTAAATCGCCGGAATCTAAATCCTTATTAGGCAATACATAATCTTGATATTTTTGAATATCTAATTCTACGCCTTCTTTTTCAAGAATTGGTTTTGCCTTTTCTAAAATTTCTGCGTGAGGTACATTAGAAGCACCTACTACTAATTTTGTTTCTTTTGAATCACCAGATGATGCTTTTTCGTCTGATCCGCAAGCTGCTAAGCTTAACGCTAATGATGCTGTTAGAATTCCTGCTACAAGTTTCTTCATGTTTTTTCCCCTTTTCTTTTCAAATATGTGAACGTTAATACGTATACACCAAACTATCGTTTATCTGTTTTGGATGTAATAAAATCACCTATAAATTGAATGATAAATACAATCACTAACACTAATACAGTTGCGACAAATGTTACATCGTTACGACTTCGTTGGAAGCCATCCATAAACGCTAAGTTTCCTAAACCACCAGCACCGATTACACCTGCCATTGCAGTGTAACCAACTAATGCTACTGCTGTTACGGTAATACCTGATATTAAAGCTGGTAATGACTCTGGGATTAAAACTTTATAAATGATCGTCCAAGTTTTAGCTCCCATAGAACGTGCCGCTTCAATTACACCTTTATCAATTTCACGTAAAGCGATCAAAACCATTCGAGCATAGAATGGCGCAGCTCCTATGATTAAAGCTGGTAACGCTGCATTAGCTCCACGAATTGTTCCTAGTAAAAAGTTTGTAAATGGAATTAAAAGAATAACTAAAATGATAAATGGAATTGATCGGAAAATATTCACAACAGAGCCCGTTAGTAAGTTGACAACTTTGTTCGCCCAAAGTTGTGTTGGACTTGTAAGGAATAACAGAATCCCAAGAACTAAACCAATTATGAATGTAAGAACTGTTGAAACAGCCGTCATGTAAATGGTTTCTCTTGTAGCTTCCCACATGATTTCCCAATCGACATTCGGAAAGAGATCATTAAGCATTCTTGATCACCTCCGTTTTAATACCTTGTTCATCTAAATATTGAATCGCATTTGATACGTCGCTATCATTTCCAACAATTCGGACGATTAACGTACCATATGGACCACTCTTTGTCGGAGATATATTGCCATGCACAATATTCACATCGACACCAAACTCTCGTATCAAATAAGAGATTACAGGTTGCTCAGTTTTAGAACCAACAAAGAATAACTTTATCAACTGATCATTCGGGTAATCATCCAACATTTGTGAAATGGACTCTTTGTGCCCAGCTGTTTCAGTAACTTGAGAAACGAATTTCTTTGTTACAGCTGCTTTTGGAGATTGGAAAACTTCTAGAACATTTCCTTGCTCAACAACTTTCCCAGCTTCCATCACTGCTACACGATGACAAATTTTTCGGATGACATGCATCTCATGTGTGATTAAAACAATTGTTAGTCCAAGTTTTTCATTGATACTTACAAGTAAATCTAAGATTGCATCCGTTGTTTCTGGGTCAAGGGCTGAGGTTGCTTCATCACAAAGTAACACTTCTGGATTATTTGCTAGCGCTCTAGCAATACCTACACGTTGCTTTTGTCCACCTGATAGTTGGGAAGGATATGCTTTTTCTCTTCCTTTCAAGCCGACTAACTCTACTAGTTCAAGTACACGTTTCTGACGTTCTGCTTTACTAATACCAGCAATCTCTAATGGAAATGCTATATTCTCTTCGACTGTTCTCGACCATAATAAGTTGAAGTGTTGGAAAATCATACTTATTTTATGGCGTGCATTTCGAAGTTCTTTCCCTTTAATCGATGAAATATTCTGTCCATTTACTGTGACTTTACCTGATGTAGGCTTTTCTAAGCCATTGAGTAAACGGATCATTGTGCTTTTACCAGCACCACTATAACCGATAATGCCAAAAATCTCGCCATCATTTATTGATAGGTTAACATCATTAACTGCAGTTAGAGATCCATTAGCGGTTTTGTATTTTTTTACGACATTTTCTAGTTGAATCATACTCAAAACCACCTTTTATATTTACGTCATTACCGCTCGGGTCTGAACAGCCTCTTTCGCTTATAATATAAAAGACCCCTCTGTAAGATTAACAGAAGGGTCCACGTAATATACGAAAACCGTTCTCTCATCTTCCAAAGTTCTCACTTTGCGTGAATTGGCACCGTGTCACATTGTGACGGTTGCCGGGCTTCATAGGGCACTTCCCTCCACCTCTCTAAATAAGAGTAACGTAAATAATTATTTAATTTATGTTTGTTACTTTACCACTCTATGTTAACATCGTCAATCTTTTTTCTGAATTTTTTCAAATAAGTATGAAACAGATTGAAATGCATAGATTTTATCTCTTACTTTTCCATTTTCAGTAATTAGCAAACATGGGACACTTTCAATTTTATAGTCTATGGCTAATTGTTCCACATAATTGATATTAGCCTTTCCCATTGGAATGTCTGGAAAGGTTGCTTCCATAATCTCCATCATTTTAGAAGCTACTTGGCACGTTCCACACATTGAAGTGTATAAATAGAAAGTACATTGTTCTTTACTTTCCTTCATATTCTCCCATTCTTCAATTGACCATTCTTGCATAACTTGTCATTCCTATTCTATAAGATAAGCTGGATTTACTTTAAAATCAGCAGCCAATAATATTCTAGCTAAATATTTTCTTGGCGTTACTTCCACTTGTTTATATAAAGAAAGGGTTCGTAAAAAATACGTCTCAGGATATTCTCTCTTCATCAAAGCACGAAGGCAATCGCCTGAATAATCTTCGTCAAAAAAAGCATATAAATCATATTCTTCATAGGGATAGATAAGTTCTTCTAAATTACTCGCACTAATCGTTCCATTCGTACATAGAATTGGAATATCTTCTGCTAATATGGGGTGAATTTGCAATTTATCCTGCCTACCTTCTACAATAAGCACTTTATCAGACAAGCTAATTCCTCCTTACAGTTTTATCCCGCATTGAGTGCAGTAAAAACCTTAACTTAATAGTGTGAACTGCTTGATGTACGTAAAAGCGCCAACACAAAAAGTGTGGCGCTTTTATTGGCAAGATTATTCTTCGATTAGTTCTTGGTATTTTTCTGGTGTAAGTAATTCTTCAATTTGTGATACGTCAGAAGGTTCAATCACAACCATCCATGCTTTTTCATATGGAGATTCGTTAACAAATTCTGGGCTATCTTCTAGTTCTTCATTAATTTCTACAACTTTACCTGAAATAGGTGCATAAAGTTCAGATACAGTTTTTACAGATTCAACACTACCAAATGGTTCATCTGCTACTAGATCGTCACCTACTTGTGGAAGTTCAACGAATACGATATCACCTAGTTCTGATTGTGCGAACTCTGTAATTCCGATGCGTACTTTTCCATCTTCTGCTTTTACCCATTCATGTTCTTCTGTATAACGTAAATCTGTTGGTATGCTCATCATTAACCCTCCAAATATGTATTTAAATTCACTTCAATTTTGACATATTCCGTATTTAAAAACAAGCAAATGTATAACTATTTCCATGTCTTTTCAAAGTCATCAATTTTAAAACCTAATGTGATTCTTTGACCATCGGTAACAATCGGTCTTTTAATGAGCATTCCATCTGATGCTAACAATTCAAGTTGCTCATCTTCAGACATTTCCTTTAAGCGATCTTTTAATTGTAGTTCGCGATATTTCATCCCAGAAGTATTAAAGAATTTTTTCAATGGCAGGCCACTCATTTTCAAAAAATTTGTTAATTCTTCTTTTGTAGGTGTTTGTTCAACTATATGTTGTAATTCAAACTCGATTCCATTTTCCTTTAACCAAGCTTGTGCTTTTTTACATGTTGTACATTTTGGGTATTGAATTAATCTGATCGTCATAAGAATGCTCCTTTTATATGTTTTATAACTACATCCCTTCTCTTCATTGTATTGTATGATGACTTTCTTATTCAAGAAAGAAATCCGATCACTCTATTAGGATGACCGGATTTCTCTACGTTATACAAATTCTTCAAATACTATACTGTATATTTCTCTGCAGCAATTAGTTTTACAGAAGCTTGACGTTTTTTAGCAATCAAATTATATGGAGTGAATCGTGTAAGTTTACGTAGAGCAGATAGTAACATGCGAGCATTGTCACCTTCTACAGAACCAATAATTGTTTCTTTTGCTTCTTTTTCAATTTCAGCAAATGCTTCTTGAACGAAAATTTCTGTGTATAAAACTTTTTGTGCAGCTTTATCGAATCCGTCACGAGCAAGTGCTTTTTCAGTACGAAGAACAACTGATTCCATCGCGAATAATTGGTTAGCGATATTAGCAATATTCACTAAAATCTCTTGTTCTTGCTCTAGTTTTGTACCGAAACGTTGAACTGCTGTTCCTGCTGCTAATAATGCAATTTTCTTTGCCATCTTCACTAAGTGTTTTTCTTGCGCTAATGGTTCGTCACCGATTTCTTCAGGGAACATTGATAGCAATTCAGATTGTAGGCTTTGTGCTTGTTGAAGAAGTGGTAGCTCACCTTTCATCGCCTTTTTCACGAAAGTTCCTGGTACAATTAGACGGTTAATTTCGTTTGTTCCTTCGAAAATACGGTTGATACGTGAATCACGATAGATACGCTCAACTTCATATTCCTGCATATAGCCATATCCGCCATGTAATTGAACTGCTTCGTCTGCGATATAGTCAAGTGTTTCAGAGCCGAATACTTTGTTGATAGAGCATTCAATTGCATATTCTGCTATTGAAGCTGCAACAGCTTTACCATCATTCTTTTCTTCTTCACTTAGTTGACTCATACGATCTTCGAAATATCCAACTGTACGATAGATTAAAGATTCAGATGCATACAATTTAGCAGCCATTGTAGATAGTTTTTCTTTAGTTAGGTTGAAAGATGAAATAGGTGTATTAAATTGTTGGCGTTGATTTGAATAAGAAATTGCTAATTCAAGTGCTCGTTTTGAAGCCCCGATTGCCCCAACACCCAATTTATAACGACCGATGTTAAGAATATTAAATGCGATGACATGACCGCGACCTACTTCACCTAATAAGTTTTCAACAGGTACAGGCACATCTTCTAAAATTAATGTACGTGTAGAAGAAGATTTAATACCCATTTTCTTTTCTTCAGCACCAGTTGATACACCTGGGAAACCACGTTCTACGATAAATGCTGAAAACTTATCGCCATCAATTTTCGCATAGACTACAAATACATCTGCGAAACCTGAGTTTGTAATCCATTGTTTCTCACCATTTAGAATATAGTGTGTTCCTTCTGCATTTAGCTTTGCAGTTGTTTTAGCACCTAATGCGTCAGACCCTGAACTAGGCTCTGTTAAAGCATAAGCTGCAATTAGTTCGCCAGATGCTAGTTTTGGTAGGTACTTTTGCTTTTGATCGTCATTACCAAATAATACGATTGGTAATGAACCAATGCCAACATGCGCACCATGTGTAATAGAAAAGCCCCCTGCTAAAGCCATTTTTTCAGTTATTAATGCTGAAGAAATTTTATCTAAGCCAAGACCATCATATTCTGCTGGTACATCAGCTGCTAGTAAGCCAAGCTCACCAGCTTTTTTCAATAGTCGAACAGAGTGTTCAAATTCATGATTTTCTAAATTATCGACAACTGGTAATACTTCAGTTTGTACATAATCTTCAGTTGTTTTTGCAATCATTTTTTGCTCATCAGTAAAATCCTCTGGTGTAAATACGCGTCCAGCGTCAATATCTTCCGTTAAAAAGCTACCGCCTTTAATAAGTTTTAAAGTATTTTCTGTCATATCAATTCTCCCCTTTGTTTGATAGGTTTTTCATCTAATACTTACGAATAATACTTCTTAAAGAATCTCAAATACGCCAGCAGCACCCATACCGCCACCGATGCACATTGTTACAACACCATATTTTTTGCCTTGACGTTTTAACTCATGGATTAGTTTTAACGTTAAGATGGTACCAGTTGCACCTAATGGATGTCCTAAAGCAATTGCACCACCATTGACGTTTACTTTTTCTAAATCTATACCTAATTCACGAACTACTTGAATAGATTGCGAAGCAAATGCCTCATTAATCTCCCATAGATCAATATCTTCAATTGATAATCCAGCGATTTTCAATGCTTTTGGAACAGCTACAATTGGTCCAATCCCCATCACTTCTGGAGGTACTCCACCTACTGCAAAACCTAGGAATTTCGCCATTGGTTGAAGGCCTTGCTTTTCAGCTTCTTCACGGTCCATTACTAGTACTGCACCTGCACCATCTGAAGTTTGTGAAGCGTTTCCTGCCGTTACACTACCTTTTACAGCGAAGGCTGGACGTAATTTTGCCAGTGTTTCCGTTGATGTACCAACTCGAACACCCTCATCCATAGCAAAAGTGAATTTTTTCACTTGTGGTTTGTTGTTTTCATCAACATAATGTTTTTCAACTTCCACAGGAACGATTTCATCTACAAATTTCCCTTCAGCGATTGCTTTAGCAGCACGTTCATGGGATCTTACAGCAAAAGCATCTTGTTCTTCACGACTTACTTCATATTTCTTAGCAACTTCTTCCGCTGTATGCCCCATACTCATGTAATATTGAGGAGCTTCTTCTGCAAGCTTCGCATTTGGACGAATCACATTTCCCATCATCGGTACCATACTCATCGATTCAATACCGCCAGCAATAATAGCTGTTGAGTGTCCAAGCATTACTCTCTCTGCTGCATAAGCAATCGATTGTAACCCTGATGAACAAAAACGATTGACAGTAATAGCCGGCGTTGTATCTGGTAAACCAGCTAATGCACCGATATTACGCGCAACATTCATACCTTGTTCTGCTTCTGGCATTGCACAACCTAAGATTAAATCATCTATTGGCCCTTCATATCCTGATCTTTTTAATGTTTCTTTCACAACTAATGCACCTAAATCATCAGGTCTCACAGTTGCTAAGGAACCTTTTTTGGCTCTTCCCACTGGTGTTCTAGCACCTGCTACGATTACAGCTTCACGCATATGATTTTCCCCCTTTCGCTACACAACCATTAGTTGCGTAGCGGTTTTCCTTTCATGAGCATGTGTTGCATTCTCGCTTGTGATTTTGGATGTTGTACAAGACTAATGAACGCTTCTCTTTCAAGATTTAAAAGATACTGTTCATCAACTAACGTACCGTATGGAACATTTCCACCTGCAATGACATATGCCAATTTTTTAGCAATGTGTAAATCATGTTCGCTTATATATCCTGATTGTAATAAGTTTTGAGCACCAAGTAACAATGTTGCATAACCTGGCTCACCTACTACTGGAACTTTTTCTCGTACTGGTGGTTTATAACCAGCAGCTGATAATGCTAATACTGCTTGTTTTGCATCATATAACTGATGGTCAGGGTTTACACTAACTCCATCTGCGAAGTCTAAGAAATTATTCTCTCTTGCTTCTTCCCCAGACGTTGAAACTTTTGCCATTGCAATCGATTCAAAAACTTTGTTGGCAACAGTTTGTAGGTCAACTTCAACTCCTGTAGGAAGGCCTTTTAAATGTTTCATATAGAGTTCTTTATTTCCGCCTCCACCAGGGATTAGTCCAACTCCTACTTCCACTAAACCTAAATAAGTTTCCATCGAAGCTTGAATATGTGCTGAAGGTAAGCAAACTTCTGCACCACCACCAAGTGTCATCGCAAAAGGAGCAGTTACAATTGGTTTATCAGAGTATTTAATACGTAATGTTCCTTGTTGGAATGTATTGACGATATGATCTAACTCAAAAATATTATCATCTTGTGCTTCCATTAGAATCATTGCTAAATTAGCACCAACTGAGAAGTTTTTCCCTTGGTTTCCAATCACCATACCTTTGTAATCAGAAGTTTCAAGTAAATCTAAACCATAGTTTAGGATTTGCATAATATCTAGACCTAGGGCATTAGATTTTGAATGGAACTCTAATAATAGAACTTGATCACCAAAGTCTATTAAACTAGCACTTGAATTACTTTTTAGTACCCCATGTTTTTTCTTATATCGTTTTAGGTCAACTGCCTTTTCGTTGAATGGAACTGGTTTATATTCTGTTCCATCAAAGTAAGCTAACTCACCATCCACTTCTGAATAAAACGTTGAGTACCCATGATCCAATAATGCTTTTGTAAATGCAGGGATTTCATATCCTTCCGCTTGCATTTTTTCTACAGATTCTTTTACACCAATAGCATCCCAAATTTCAAATGGACCTTGTGCCCATCCAAAACCCCATTTCATCGCATTATCAATTGCGACAATATCATCTGCAATCTCACCCAACAACTGTGCAGAATAGATTAAGGTTGGTGCGAATATACTCCAAAGAAGTTCACCTGTACGGTCTTTTGCGTATGTTAACGTTTTCACTTTAGCTGCAAGACCTTTTTGTTGTTTAGCTATTTCAATAGATGGCGTTTTTAATTTTTTTAATGGCTCATATTCGAAAGTTTCTAGGTTTAACTCAGTAATTTCTTTTCCTTTTTTCAGGAAGAACCCTTGACCTGATTTTGCACCTAGCCATCCATTATCGACCATCTTTTGTAGATAATCTGGAACCTCAAATACTTTTTGTTCCTCTCCAGTTGTATGGTCATAAACGTTTTTAGCTACATGAACAAACGTATCTAAACCAACTACATCAAGAGTTCGAAGAGTTGCCGATTTTGGACGTCCAATAAGTGGCCCCGTTACAGAATCAACTTCACCCACTGAATATCCTTTTTCTTTCATAACTTGCAATGTAATGAGTAAACCGTATGTGCCTATACGATTTCCAACAAAGTTTGGAGTATCTTTTGCAAGCACTACCCCTTTGCCTAAGCGGTTTTCCCCAAATTTTTGCATAAATTCAACCACTTCAGGTAATGTATCTTGAGCCGGAATTACTTCCAACAGTTTTAAATAGCGTGGTGGATTAAAGAAATGTGTACCTAAGAAATGCTCTTTAAAATCTTCTGAACGCCCTTCAGCCATGGCATTAATACTAATACCTGAAGTATTAGAACTAACAATCGAACCTTGCTTACGTACTGCGTCAATTTTTTCATATAAACTTTTCTTAATATCTAAATTTTCTACAACCACTTCTATGATCCAGTCAACTTCTTTTAACTTTTCTAAATCGTCTTCTAAGTTACCGATTGATATAAGATTTAAACTTTTTTTCGTCGTTAATGGTGCTGGTTTTTGCTTTAATAACTTTTGTACTGCGCCAGCGGCAAAACGATTTCTCACACTAGGAGCTTCTAAAGTTAACCCCTTTGTTTCCTCTTCCTGTGTTAGCTCTCTAGGAACAATATCTAACAATAAAGTTGGAATTCCGATATTTGCTAAATGAGCGGCGATGCCAGAACCCATTACTCCTGAACCAATAACAGCTGCTTTTCTAATGTGATAAGCCATGAGCAAATCCTCCCTTTCCCTGTTTGAATGAATGCTCATTCATTTTATAATCAAAAAAATAAAACTTTCTTATCTGAAATTTATTTTAGACTATTTAGAGAATTTCCGCAAGAAAAAATCTGCTTTTTTACGAGAAAATGTTCAAAATAACTATGTTAATAGATATATTCGCTGGAATAAGACATACAGGCAATCTTGAGCAAACAATTTACTAGCATACAAGCCCATAATACGTGTAGACTAAAAATTATTAGGAGGGATTTTCATATGAAACCAATTTTATCTGAAGAACAATTTAACGAAGTAATCTCAGCTTCTGAACCAGTAATTGTTAAGTTTTTTGCTGGATGGTGCCCTGACTGTTCACGTATGAACATGTTCATCGATCCAATCATCGAAGAATATAACCAATATACATGGTACGAAATCAATCGTGATGATTTCCCTGAGATCTCAGACAAATATCAAGTAATGGGTATTCCAAGCCTTTTAATCTTCAAAGATGGCGAAAAACTTGCTCACTTGCATAGTGCAAACGCAAAATCTCCACAAGATGTTACAACATTCTTGGATGCACAAAAATAATTTTTCTTTTTTAGAGGCCTGCCAATCGTTTTGGTAGGTCTTTTTATATTTAGTGGATTGGTGATTTTTATATCGATAGGAAAACGTCTTCAATCCGCGAAAAGATCTCTTGAGTTTTAATTTGAATGACATAAGAGGAATTCATTATACTCTTACATAATATGTATTTGTAGATACTAATATTTTGAGGAGGCCTATTATGTCAAAAATAAAAATGCTCGTATGGATGGTGTTAGGTATATTACTAGGTTACTTTATAGCCTATTTTTTAATAAATGATTCAATATATTGGAGTACACTCATAGGAATGCTAGTCGGGGTAATTATTATGTTCTTTATTATGAATAGAAGAAAGACATCAGATTAAATCCGTTTTAAAAGAGCACAGTTGTTTTTCGCAACTGTGCTCTTCGTTAAGATGATATGAATTTAAAGATTAGATTATCTAACAGCAATCTCCATCAATGAACGAGCATGACGAGAGATTAATGAATATCCTTCCATTGTTAACTGTTCGAGTTTCGTTTTATCCCAAATTGGTAATGTACAATCATCAATCGTAGCTTCAATTGGCACTTCTGTATTGATGCGAGCTAGTTGTAAAGAAAGTTTTAACATCTCTTCATTTTCTTGAATTTTCGTACGTTGACCAGGTTTTAATTCTTCAAGAGATTCTAATACTCCATCAACTGAGCCATATGATTGTATTAGTTTCAATGCTGTTTTAGGCCCAATCCCTTTTACTCCAGGATAGCCATCACTTGAATCACCCATAAATGCTTTTACTTCTGCAAATAATGGTGGTTCAATCTCATATTCTTCTTTAAAACGTTGATCTGTATAGATATTATATTCTGTATAACCTTTTTTCGTTAAAGCGATCGTTGTTGAAGGATTTAATAGTTGCAGTAAATCTTTATCACCACTAACTACTGTGATTTTGGCTTCATCTTTCCACTTGCTAATAATGGAACCAATCGCGTCATCTGCTTCCATACCCTTTATACCAAAGTTTTTCCAGCCTATCATTTCAGATACTTCTCGTGCCATATCGAATTGAGGCTTTAACTCATCTGGTGGAGCTGGTCTATTCGCTTTATAACCATCGAAAAGCTCGTTACGGAATGTTTGAGCACCCATATCCCAGCAAACCGCTAAATGGGTTGGTCGATAAATTGACTGTGCACTTAATACATGTCTTGCAAATCCTTGTACGCCATTAGTTGGGGTACCATCTGCTTTTCTGAAAAATTGATGCATAGGCGCTGTTGCAAAAAATGAACGGAACAAAAGTGCCATACCATCAATTAGTAATATATGAGGTTGTTGATTTTCCAAGATAAAGTTCGCTCCATTCGTAAACTATTGGTCTCTATTATATCAAAAATAGTTTACAATGAAGCTTCCAATATTGCTCTATACTATTAAAGTGTAATGCATAAAATCCTCTTTTCCCCTTTTATGTTTCATAAAACAAAAACTATGGGCATAAGTAAGCAGCCATTTTTTCGATATCTTTGCTATATACTCGGTCTCTTTTAATACTTGGGACAACATTACGTACATCTTGCCATTTCCCACCTAATTTTGGCGCCATATATTCAACACCTCTAAATTCAACCGCTTGTGCAGCACAAATTGCTTCGATTGCCAGTACTTTTCGGCAGTTTTTGATAATTTGATACGCATGTCTAGCAGCAATTGTCCCCATACTTACATGATCTTCTTGATTCGCAGATGATGGGATAGAATCTACAGAAGCTGGATGAGCTAACGTCTTGTTTTCAGAAACAAGGCTTGCAGCAGTATATTGTAGGATCATGACACCTGATTGTAACCCTGGTTCTGGACTTAAAAATGGTGGCAATCCCTCATTCAAATGTGGATTCACTAATCTTTCAATTCTTCTTTCGGATACATTTGCTAATTCGGCTATCGCTACTTTCAAAAAATCCATCGCAAATGCAATTGGTTGACCATGAAAATTCCCACTCGAAATAACGGTTTGACCATCATCAAAAATAAGTGGGTTATCTGTTGCAGCATTCATCTCAATCTCTAGTGTTTCTTTCACATAGCTTAACACTTGCCAACTTGCTCCATGTATTTGCGGAATACATCTTAAAGAATATGCATCTTGTACTCGAAGTTCTCCTTGTTCAGTTGTGAGTTCACTATCCTTTAGCCACTCACGCATTCTTTTTGCTACATCTATTTGTTCTTTGTAACCTCTTGCTTCATGGACAGCTGGGTGAAAGGCATCTGTTATTCCACGTAATGCTTCAATCGTCATCGCTGCAATCCATTCACTATCGCATGCCAATTTCTCAGCCTCTATAAAATTTACGACACCTTGAGCTGTCATCGCTTGTGTACCGTTAATCAGAGCTAGACCTTCTTTCGCCTCCAATTCAATTGGTTGTAATTGGTGCTGTCGCCAAACTTCTGTTGAAGCGACTGATTGCTCATCTTGGCAAATGAAGCCTTCACCCACCAGAACTAATGCTAAATGTGAGAGAGCTGCAAGATCTCCAGATGCACCTAGTGAACCTTGTTGTGGAATGACAGGATGAATACAATGATTGACCATATAACAAAGTCGTTCCAATACCTTTAAACGGATACCTGAATACCCTTTTAATAATGCGTTTAGACGTAAAATAATCATGGCTCTTGAAACAATTTCACTAAAAGGTTCCCCTACTCCACATGCATGTGATCGAATTAGATGCAATTGCAATAATCGAGTATCCTCTCTAGGAATTTTCACATCACTGAATTTGCCAAACCCTGTATTTATGCCATATACCGTCTTTTTTTGTTTAACAATTTGCTCTACAGCTCTTCTACTTTTCTCTACTGCTGCTCGTGCTGATGGGGCTATTTCTATTTTTTCACCTTCGTATAAGATTGCTTTCATATCTGCAACTGTTAGTCGATCGCCATCTAATTGAATCATGCATCTATCATCTCCTATAGATGTATTATTTCTTCTATAGCTATTTTGTATGCAAAACGAAAACTAATTACTCTTTGTATTTGGATAATTCTTAGGTAAATAAAAAAGAGATTCTGAACAAGTTTGTTCAAAGTCTCTTTTTTAAATTATTCATTAGTGATTTTGGATTAATTGTTCTACTTCTTTTATCACAACTTCTACTGAAATATCTAAGCTAACCGCAAGCTCTTTATATAAAATCGGCAATACTTGATTAAGAAGTTGCTGATCTCCACTAGATAACTTTTTCTCTTGACTTTCTAATTCTATTTTCCTTCTTAAAATTGTATTAACCATTTTAGCTATCTGAATATGATTATTTGACTTTAGTATTTTCTGATAACTATGTTGTCGTTCTTGCATACGTTCATTCCAAGGATCAGGTGGATTTTTAAATTGTTCTAAAATCAACTCAGCTTTCTTTTTAGAAACAATTTCAGTTAATTGCGACTGAGCTGTTTCTACAGGGTAATATAACTTTAAAGCTTCATTATGGGAGGAACGTAGAATATAATATAATTTCTTCTCTCCCCAAAAAGTTCGCTCTTGAATATCTTCAATGACACAAACTCCATTCGAACTATAAAAAACTGTATCTCCAACAGTAAACATTATATATCTCCTTTTAGATATTAAGATTTTAACTTTCCATCAACTGGTTTTCTAAATTAGGAACTGCTAATATATACCAACTATCCTATTTCTATCTTATCAAATAATTTTTCTGTATTTCTAATGTTTTTTTATTTTTGAACTTACATCCGAGCAGCGAAATGGGTTTATTCGCTCTTGGAGGGAGGTTATTCGCTCCTTGGCGCCGTTTATTCGCTACCTGAGTACTTTTATTCGCTCCTTTTGTAATTGTATTCGCTCTCTCAGCAATTTACGTCCTATCGAGAGCGAATTCACAGAAGACGGTATACTCTTTTTCTTCGCGGCTGGTTTTACTTGTTTTATACTTTCATTTGAGCCGCGAACAATGATCTTGTGCATTTTATTCGCTCTTGGATGGGTTTTATTCGCTCCCTCGCCTCGTTTATTCGCTCCCTGATTACTTTTATTCGCTCCTTTTCGAATTGTATTCGCCCTTTCAGCAATTTACGTCCTATCGAGAGCGAATTCACAGAAGACGATATACTCTTTTTCTCCGTGGCTGGTTTTACTTGTTTCATACTTTCATTTGAGCCGCGAACAAGGATCTTGTGCATTTTATTCGCTCCTTTTTAATTGTATACCATATCTTAACAATTTACGTCCTACCTAGAGCGAAATCGCAAAAAAAAACACCTTTCAGCTACTAAACTAAAAGGTGTTTCCTAAATTATTCATAATCTATGGTGATTTCTAAGGCTATTTCTACGTTACCGCGAATAGCTTTGCTAATCATACATGTCTTTTCTGCTTTTTCCGCAAGACGTACAATTTGTCTTTCTTGTTTTTCTGTGTAAGTACTTGGGATTACAATTGTAGGTTTATGTGTGATTTTGACATAGGTGAATACCCCATTCGTTACATCTACCAAACCTTCTGAAGTCATTGTCAACTTACTAGTTTCTAAGTTTGCACGTTCAAGCATTGCAGCTAACGTGATGATATAGCACGTCGCTGCAGCACCGAGAAGCATTTCATCTGGGTTCGTCCCTACTCCTGGTCCATCCATTTCAGGAGGAATGGATACCTTTGTTTGGAGTTGCCCAGATGCAATCTCTCCTACCGAATTACGACCACCTGGCCAAGATGCAGTTAAAGTGAAAATATGTTCTGCCATTTGAAATCCCCTTTTCTAGTTACCAAATGAAAAATATTTCTCTGTTTTTGGATCAAATGCGAAGCGTTCAATTTCTTTATTTTTCTTAATAGTAATAATGTAGACCTCTTGTCCATCATAATCGATCATTGTTTGTCCAAAAACTCGATCTTTGACAACCTTTCCGCCTTCTGTACGTTGAATAATTTCCGTAGCATCTTCTGCATTAAAAGTTGGAATATGACTCTTATAAACAAAAGGTGCAACTACTAATAACACATAAGCAATGATTATTAAGATATACTTTTTCCGGAAATTACTTGTTTCGACCAATAAAAAGTAACTAACAAAAAAGAACACATTTCCCACAACAACATAGGTAATCATGTCGTCTAATCCATTGATAAATAAATAATCTCTACCTATAAAATAAAAGCATAAGATTTCAATGACAGATACCACTAAAATCCCTTGCAATAATCGTTTTCGCTTTTCCAAATATAATTCACCTCTAAAAGCTTATCAAAAGTACATTTCAAAATATTTATTTTACTACTCGTCGACACTTTCTGTATATAACAAATTATGCCATATTATCATATCATAAAGCCATCTTAACAGTTTAAATAGTAGACGGTCATTTAAATTATTTTGTTCCAAAACATAAATATTAGAATGTATAAAAAGACCATTTTAAGAAAATGATAAGTTTATACAATACGATTGGAGGAGTTTATATGGGTGTTATGGATGGTAACCCTAAAGTTGAACCTTTACATTATGGTGAAGTTACAGGATTGTGGTCATATGTTGCTGCTAATAATGGTTTAATCAGTGGATATGAAATTTCTGTAAATCATACAGGTGATGAAGATCTTAAAAAGATTCTTCAAGATGCAATTGAGATGATGAAAAGGCATAACAAAGAGGTAGAAGAGATTCTCAAAAACAATGGCATTACGCCTCCACCTAGTTTACCAGGAGTACCAAAGGCAAATTTAGAAGATATTCCTGCTGGTGCAAGATATGTAGATCCTCAAATCAGTGCAACAGTTTCTGTAAATGTCGGACAAGGACTAGTTGCTTGTAGTATGGTCATGGGACAATGTACTCGTGAAGATATTGCCAAATCATTTGCTAAATATCACATGGATTGGGCTATGATTGGATACAAGCTGTTAAAGTTAAACAAAGAAAAAGGATGGATTGCTCATCCCCCACTTCATAAACCAGAATAATCATTTAAAATATTTTAAAGGGATCGACTTCAATCGTTCCCTTTTTTGGCATTCTCAACTAATATTTTTGAAAGAGTGGGTTGTAATGGCTCAAAACAAACCTATCGTAAAAAAATTTCATTTGTTTTTATTACTAATTGTTGTTATTGTTTTAATCTGGTCGCTCATTAAACCTTTGAGTTATTCAAGTTGGGCAGCAGATGGCGGACCTATTTTTATCTGTCTGATTATCGTTATTGCGACATATCATCGCTTTCGATTTACTACACTTTCCTATATCATCATTGCCATATTGGTGATTATTGAATTTATCGGCGCTCATTATACTTTTGCAAAAGTTCCTTTATTTGATTGGATAAAAGATAAGTTTGATTTAAAAAGAAACGACTATGATCGCTTTGGACATTTGATGAAAGGAATGGCTATCATCATTGTAAGAGAAATCATTGTTCGAAAAACACAAATTCAAAAAGGAGCTTGGCTTTTCTTTTTCAGCTTTACCACTATAATGATGATTGCTTCTTTATACGAAATCGTCGAAATGTTATCCTATAAAATTGCCAAGGGTACCCAAGTGGCAAAAGGATTTTTAGGCATGCAAGGTGATCGATGGGATGCAGAATGGGATATGACCATGGCTTTAATAGGTTCCTTACTTTCATATATTATTTTTGTACGATTGCATAACAAGTTATTAGCAAAAATACGAAAATGAAATCTTTACAATTTTAAGGTGAATCGGTAATCGGTAAAAGGAATTGAAAGTTCTAATTGGAACAGTCAATTCCTTTTAAAAATGACGCCTCCCAGTACCTTTAGGAAAGTGCTGTACTAGATAAGAGTTGCTGATAATAGGGATGAGACTGTTGAAGCTCTTCATGCGTACCGCTGACGGTTACTTTTCCATCTTCCAATATAATGACTTTAACAAAATGAATCAGATACATCAATCTTATCAACATCTATAAAAAATAAAAGACATGAGTCCAAATTATTGAACTCATGCCCAATGTATTAAGTATATCTATCGAGTTAGTAACCGTCTCTATTATTGAGCTGGAACTGTAGGAGTTGCTATATCTACAGTTGAGGGTTGATCTGATGTATCATCTGTTTTTGTTTGTTCTACTGCATCTGATTGGTCATCTGTATCACCAGAATCTATTTGATCATCAGATTCTGTTTGTTCTTTTGCATCCTCAGTATCTTCTTGGCCATCTGAATCTTTTTGTTCATCTGTAGCATTAGTTTGTTCTGAATCCTCTTTAGTGGTTGAAGCTTGTTCTGCTAGTGATTCGACTCTATCAATCTCGTCTTTTGCAAGTTGTTCTAATTCTTCGGATTTCTTAATTAAAGCTTCATAATCTGATTCACTTAATCTATTCTTTTTATTTAATGATTTTAGTTGTTTGTTAATTGTACGTAGTTTATTGATCTCTGCTTTGAGTTTACCTTTATAGCTTTTATATTTTTTTGAAGCAGTTTTTTCACTTAACTCTTTATCAGTTGTACCATCTTCATTCACTCCGAAAAATATGTTAATAGATTTAGTAATAGCTGATACATTTTTATTAACCGAATTCAAACGCTTTTCAACTGTTTTTCCAGCTTTAGATTTAATAACTGTTTTTTTCTTATTTTCTTTTTTCTTATCTTTTGTTTTGTCTACTTTTTCTACTTTTTCTTTATGACCTGATTTACCATGATCTGCACCTTTTGCACTTACTAAAGAAGTAGTGCCAAGTACTAAACTAACTGCTGCTAGACCTGTTAAAATTTTTGTTACATTTCTTGTTTTCATTACCTTTTCCTCCTCGTTTGGGTAACGGTAGCTGGCTGACATAGATATCATAAAATCCTTAGCCCCTGTAGCTTTGTGACACCAAGTTTCCCTGACTGTACCCTTTTGTTGTATTCCATATAATTTATCGGAGTAAATTGTCAAGAATATAGTAAAAGCTCAATAGAAATAAAAATAGAGGTCTGCCCTCAAAGTCTATTTCATAAACCTTTTCGAACAGCCTCATGTGTATGTTGCTCTTGTAATGATTGAATAATTTCTTTTGTTTTACGTTGTACATCACAAAGAGTGTTGGAAATTTGTTCAATAGTTATTGGTCTACTAAATAAATAGCCTTGTATAAAGTCACACTTACTTTTCATCAGATAATTAAACTGCGTTATTTCCTCTACACCTTCCGCGACTACTTTTAAATTTAAATGTTTTGCCATTGATATAATCATATCCACTATTGGTTCATTACTTGTATCTGGTTGGATATTTTTGACGAATGAGCAATCGATTTTCAAACAATCAATTGGCAAATCCCTCAAATAAGATAAGGACGAATAGCCAGTCCCAAAATCATCAACAGCTAATGTAACACCCAGCGACTTTAAATCATGAAGTATTGGTGTAAGGTGATCCGTATTCATCGTCATACTTTCAGTTAATTCCAATTGTAATGATTGTGGAGGTAATCCAGTCTTTTCTAATATTTGTTTCACGGTTTGAACAAAATCCCCTTGAAATAACTGACACAATGATAAGTTAACCGCAATCTTAACTGACCTTCCCAAGTGATCCTGAAGTTTTTTTGTTTCATAACATGCTGTTTCAAGTACCCATTTACCAATTGGATTTATCAACCCTGACTCTTCAGCAACAGGTATAAATTCACCTGGAGAGATCAACCCTCTTTTCGGGTGCTGCCATCTAACTAACGCTTCCATTGAACTAATTTCACCTGTCATCGTATTTACTTGAGGTTGATATACTAAAAATAATTCATTGTTTTTTAGTGCATTAAACAAATCATTCTCCAATGTTACTTTAACAGTTCGGACATCAGACATGGATTCTTCATAAAACAAAATATGTTCATGCGTATTTCTTGCCTCGTATGCTGCAATTTGAGCAAATTTAATTAAATCCAACTCCGACTCTGCATCTTTCGGATAAAATGAAATACCAATATTCAAACTATTATTCAAAGAAGAATACTGAATTTCAAAAGGTGTTTCCATTATGCTCTGAAGTTGGCTACAAAAATTCAAAATATCATCGCGACTTTCATAATGATCGATTAAAATGACAAATTGATCATCTCTTAACTTCCCAATGATTAATTGGTCGGATAATTGCTCTTGTAATCTTTGTGCCACATTACGTAATAGGCAATCCGAATAAACAGAGCCGAGAAAAGACTTAATAGAAGATAACCTATCTATTTCAAAAACTAGTACCGCTTTATCAGAAGAATTAGCATGTAGATTTTCTTTAATTTTGGCTAACAAATATCGTTCGTTTGGTAATTCTGTAATATCATCAAAATACCTTTCATGCTTTATTTTTTCCTCAGTAGCCATTAAATCTTTTTCTGTATCCACAACCTTTTTCGCGATATCTTGATGAAGAACCTTAAAGTAATTGACTAACCCTACTTGAACGATCAGCACAATAGAAAAAATAATAATATTTACAACTGTTAGGTTATCAGTAAAAAGACTAACTCCAAATAAAATGATTAAAATAAGATTTAAAAGCAAATAAAAGATACTATACCTTTTACCCATTATTACCACCCGACCTTATAATCCTAAATGCATAATATTAAGCATTAGAACCGAATAAATATATTTTCCGTTATATATATTTAATCTTATTGAGAGGCAATAATTTTTTTTTGTGTATTATTTTATACGTTATCCTTTTTATTTGAAGCCAGCTTCTTTTTTAATAGATTTTCTAGGTCTTCTTTTAATTTTGTATAAAAATACTCATTACCTAAAGTTTTGAATATATCCAAGGATTTATTGCACTTTTCAATTCCCTCCAGAATGGAATCATCTACTATATTTAGCATTCCTTCATAAAACAATGATAATGTTAGTTCAAAAAACTCTGTATTTTTTATTGTATATGCTTTCGTAGCACTCAATAACATTCTAGCAGATTCAATGTCATTATTTTTTATACTTAATTCTAAAAGGTTAAATATTAAATAGCTTAATACTTTTGTATCCGAATTCAATTCCTTATATTTTTCTGCATATTTCAGTAAATTTTTTGACATTAAAAGAGCAGTAGCAGGAGGAAATATAAATAAAAAATTGTTTAATACAACCAACTCATGGTAGCACCAATCATCGATACTTAGTAAATAATCTGCCATTTCCTGAATATAGTCTTTATTTATTTTATCTACATCCAAATCATTTTCCATACAATGACATAAAATATATAAATGTCTTAAAAAAATGTCGCCATTTTCTTTATATTTCTTTTCTGCTTCTTTTTTTATTTTTGAGATCTCTTCTATTTTTTTATCATAGAATAACTTTATTACCTCATTATAGGCATTCATTTTTGATGATTTTTTATAATCATTTTTAATATAAAAAAACTCATTGTATGTTACATTACAATAATCCAATATTTCAGTAAGCTTGTCTGATGAAATACTATTTTTTCCTGATTCGATTCGAGCAATATAGGGACGAGTCATACCAATCGCATTGGCTAGTGATTGTTGTGTAATGTTTTTATTTGTACGTATTTTTTTAATAACTTGGCCAATTTCCATTTAATAACCCCCTAATTTAAGATATATGTATAATTTTGTTTACATTTTATTTTAATTGAAATTTATTGATTATAATAACTTATATAACATAAAAGAAAGGAATGAGAAAATGATGAAAAAGAAATCTATTTTCCTAAATCGTTTAGTTGCAGCTGCTGTATTACTATCTTCTGCAGGAACTATTTCACTTCAACACTTTTTTGCTATATACTAAAATCTTATTTTGAATACTTTCTTTTCTCTTGTACCCTAAGTATTATAGCACTTTTCCAAATCCCCCATATTAAGGGGGATTTTTTCATACCTCTAATCTAGAGCAATTTTATCGTATAAATACGTTTTAACTGGATCCTTGACGATTTAAAAGAAATAAAAAAAAGAGATCAATTTCTACCCTTACTTTAGGAAATTAATCTCTTTTTATCTGTTAATATGAAGATATGGAAGGTAAACCTACTTGTACAAAGAAGCTTTAATATATTTTATAAGCTTCTTCCAGCTACTGTTGTGGGGGTACATTTCCAATGAAACCCAATGTACAGAAAATCATTAATGATTGAAACAAAATCTACCAATGTAGTTTTCTCTAATATATAAATTGCAACATTAAAAGAAAAATAACGTAAAAAAAGAGTTGTTCATCGGCAAACAACTCTTTTTCATCATTTTAATTTTACAACGATAATATCTACTTCTGTTACCGCTTTTAAGCTATGCATTTCAAGTGGATCAAATAACAGTACATCCTCAGCTGTTAATGCCACGTCCTCTCCTTCTACGTTGAACACCACATCACCTTTACGTACGATAACAATCGCGGTGTTGTTAACGTTGTGCGCCGGAATTTCCTCTCCTGCGCGTAACTGCACGTTTAGTAAATCAAATTGTTCGTGCTCTAATACTTTACCCATTTTTTTCGCTTGTTCCGCTAAGACGCTCGCGATTTGTAGTTTTTGCATAATTGGACAGCTCCTTTAATATTTATATGTTTATCATAGGAACTTTTTTAATCGTTGACTGTGATGGGGGTCACAAAATAAATCATCGCCAAATGGTATTTATTATGCTTATCTTTACAACTTTGAATTTAAAAGTCATCAATCAAATCGTTAATTTAGACCAAAGGAAAAATACCTTCTAGTAACTGTTATAAATAACCAAAAAAGATATAGTGATTTTTATCATATAAATCTACTGGGTTGCTTTCAACTTTAAAAGGAAAATAACATTGAAATAAGAATACATATTATATTTAGGGGAATATAGGAAATTTACAAATTAATTATCCTACAAGTAGCTAATGAATCTATACTATTAACTAATTAGATATTACAATAAATTTGACTGACTTTTTCTTTTTAAACTTATCACTAGTATGGAGGCATTCTTATGAAAACTTTTCGTACACTTACTCAAGCAAAAAAAGATTTACAAGAAATTCAGGAATACATACAACTTATAGAAAACTATCAACCAATAGATTTGAGACAATACGTAATTTATACATATGCCAAAATAGGAAACATTGCAAAAACGGCAGAAGCACTAAATAATTTTTCAATTGTTGATTTTTCAATAGAACCAGAAGATATTAGTCGAATTATCACAAGTAAACCACCAAAAGATGACTTATTACATAAGCAAATAAAAAATTTATATCTAAAAAAACACGACATGCTAGAAGAAAGCCTAATACTTACTTTTAATGGTTCTGTAGACAGCCTAATCTATAATAAAAGGAAAAAGTGATATTTTTAAAGCTACGTAGATTTGACTCATGATTCGGACACGACCTTTCGTTAGCTCAATATTTAATGACTTAACCAAGTTGTATCCATAAATCTATACTACATCTAAAGGATAAAGAGCAACTTATATTTAATAATATTAAAAATAACTATTTATTAACAATAATACAAGTAATTGATTAACTGAATTTTTAAACAGTACTAAAATCAAAAAAATTACTGTCCATGGTCTGCGTCATACTCAAATTACTTTATTGGAAGACAGCGGAGCAACTTTACCCAGAATCGCCCAACGGCTTGGACACTCAACTAGCCAAAACATTACTATGGAAGTGTATATTCACGTTACTGAAAAGGTTAAACTAGCTACTTTAAATTACTTTTTGAAATACTTTTTGATTAATCAAAACCACCCTTCAAAAGGGATTTTGTTTCACTTTCTTGTATGCACTCCAAAGATTATTGTTTGTGGTGACTTTATCATTTAAGTTGATACCATCTTGTTCTTTCATATCTATGTCGATATCCCTATGCCGCTCCTAAATACTCTTCAGTTTCCAACTTATCCATCCATAGGTAGCCATCTTTTGGTCTTTACTACGATGTTGGCTGCAGTTAGTCAGGATATCTACACCTCCTTGTTTTCCAAGATTTAAGATTGTTCGGTCCTTCATTCTAAGAACTACAATGACCTCTGCTGACTTCTCATAATTCATTAGGTTATCTCTAACTTAATTGCTAATTGAATAGCCCTTATGAGACCTCCCCGGGTAAGAATGATTAACTTCTTCTCATGTAACTGCTATATTTACTGTATGGAATTCTGGCAGTATTGGACTTTGTTATGTAAGGCAAACTCATCCACTCCAATTCAGCATTTTATATAGTTTCTGTTCGTCAGTTCGAGAATTTACGTCCGAAGATTCCATGTCACCATGGACACCATTGCCATTCGCTAACAGTTCCTACTGCCAAGTCTGTAGTAGACTTTCACCACCAAGTAATCATCCATGCCTGGCGCACCTTTAAAAATAGAACTACAAGATATTTCTTGTAGCTCTATTTTTTGGTATAATTTTTATATTAATTAATGGAGGCGATTTGATGAGCTATTTTTTTGATGTAGTACCTAATATAGAAGGCAATCATAAATTACGTGACCCTCAAATTCAAGCCTATTTAAAAATTAAAGAATATTTCACAACAAACCCCCATGGTGAGGCATTAGTTGTTCTCCCTACTGGTACAGGTAAAAGTGGATTAATAGCTATAGCACCATACGGAGTAGCAAAAAAACGTGTATTAGTAATTACACCAGGATTAGTAACTAAAAAGAGTGTGGTCAAAACTCTTCACCCACTTGAAGATAATTTTTGGCTTAACACCGATATTTTGTTTGATCCAGAAGATTTACCTGTAGTTGAAGAATATTCATCTGATATGCTTGACTCTAGTTTAGAAAAATGTGATTTCGTCATTGCAAATGTACATAAATTATATACAGATAGAGATAGTTCGTTACTTAATCGTGTTGATAATGATTTCTTCGACTTAATTATTGTGGATGAGGCACATCATTCTGTAGCTGACACTTGGAAACAAGCTATAGATTATTTCAATAAAGCTAAAAAATTACATGTTACTGGTACTCCTTACCGAGGAGACCATAAAGAATTGCCAGGAGAAGAAATTCACAATACCCCTCTATCTGATGTAATGGCATTAAAATATGTTAAATGGTTACGTAAAGAAACGATAAATAACTCTAATCTTTATTTCACGCTACCTGGCGAATCACGCACTTTAACTTTGGAAGAAGTATTGCTTCTGAAAGAGCGTGAATGGGTGGAAAAATCCATTGCTTTATCAAAAGAATGCTCGCTAGATGTAATAACAGAAAGCATAAAACAGCTCAAACAATTAAATGATTATTCTCCAAAAGTTCCACATAAAATCTTAGCTATAGCTTGTAGCATTGAACATGCAAAAGATATCGCTTCTTGGTACAGCAATCAAGGGCAAACAGTTCAAATAATTCATAGTAAAATGCGTCCCGAGCAATTAGAAAATGCCTTTTTATCCATTGATAACCATCAGTGTAATGTCGTCGTATCTGTTAATATGTTAATGGAAGGCTATGATCATAAGTATTTAACTGTATTAGCTCTATTCAGACCTTATAGAAGTTTAAATGCATTTGCTCAAGTGATTGGAAGGGTATTACGTGCAATACCTGATAATGAAATCACAGACTTTGCAATTGATAACAATGCTGTAGTAATATATCATGAGGAAATAGGACTCAACGATATGTGGGAATATTTCTCGAAAGAAGTTGAAAAAAGCAAAAAAATTCCTGTTAAGGAATATACAATTTCTGATCGAGAATATATTAAAAGAGAGATTGTCTATGGGTCTATCAATAAAGATGATTACTTTGTTAGTGAGACGGACTCTTATTTAGATACTATTGATTTTAACGAGATGTTTCATAAAGCCCGTCTTGAAATCGACGAAGAACTTAATAAGAAGAAAGAGGCCATGAGAGCTGCTGGTTTTTCAGAAGAAGACATCGAAGTAGCTGCTAAAGGGCTAAGAGAAAGTGCAATTTCTAAGAAAAAAGGAGAAATTGATGAAATACTTATTTCAAAACGCCCTGAATTAATTAGAAAAAAATCAAGGAACGCTCTGTATACTACTGCTAATGAAGCTGCACAAGCTATTTTAGAAGAGAAAAACATTGATCCCAAAGGTCACTCGTTATATTTAAAATTTAAAAGGCCTATAAAAAATCTCAAACCGAATACACCTAATGACGGAATTCTTGTAAGATACATGAATTCTAGACTTGCTAGTAAATTTGGGCCCGTAAAAGAAAGAGAACCGGAACAACTACTTGCGTCCCAAAGATATCTTGAAAACCTAGTTGAAGAACTTAGGAGGATGCTTTAAATGAAAAATAATATTTTACAAAATAAATTGGATAGTTTAGTTAAGCTTTACTTAACAACCGGAGTTCAACCTTCAGATTTAGCTGATAATATATTTTTAGAAAACTACAAGCAGATTAGTTTTTTAAAGCACAACGGTCTATTAGTCGGAGAAATAGTTTATGAAGAAAATTATAATGGCTCACTAATTGACACAAAGCTTAGGTATTTCTACAAGGACAAACAAGTAATTACGATTGAAGAAGAATTTTTAGATACTAAAACAATTATTTGGGATAGAAAAGAAACTACTTCTAAATTACTCCAAGAAATAATTTCTATTCTAACTTCTTCATACTCTGCACAAGAAATTGATGCTTTTATTAATTCACTTCCTGAAGATCTTTCTGTTGAGCTTACGAATATATTACAATTAACAGCTTAAATAATTTCCTACGTTGCACTACTTTTTTTGAAAGTAGTGTTTTTCTATGCCTATTAAGATAAAAACGCTGAAAAGTACGTATTACCAATCTTTTCATAAGAAGCCGAATTTCTATCATATCAAAAAGGAAGAATTACTGAAGCGTATTCGTGAGATTCATCAAGAAAGTAAAGGGTGTTATGGCGCTCCTAAAATCTTTGAAGTCCTCAAAAAAGAAGGCTATCAAGGGGGTATAAATCGTATTCAACGAATTATGAAAGAGGCAGGTATCCGTTCTTACATCGTTAAAAAATACCGAGACCAACACCGACACAAAAACCCTTAAAAGAACGTGAAAACATCATAACATTAGGGATTC
This sequence comes from uncultured Rummeliibacillus sp., assembly GCF_934216135.1. Classification (NCBI taxonomy): domain Bacteria; kingdom Bacillati; phylum Bacillota; class Bacilli; order Caryophanales; family Caryophanaceae; genus Rummeliibacillus; species uncultured Rummeliibacillus sp. The sequence goes on from NZ_CAKQBI010000014.1 coordinate 76,334, forward strand.
CAAGCCTTATCACTTGATAATAATATTATTTAATACTTTAGCTGTGACTCTCTTAAAATCTCTCTTTTCCTATTAGTAATCTCCTCATACATATAGTAAGTATGTGATTATAAATTTCCTTCTTTCGGTTTTGGAAGATGATCCGAATTTTGTTCAGCTTTTAATATATAAAAATTATAATTTTCCTTTTCCCCAAAACCAAAAGTATATTTTCTATCATGAATATAACCTTGGAGTCGTTCTTTAATCTCTTTGTTTAAATAACTGATTTATTCATCAATATTATGTCTTCTGACTTTAGGATTAACTCTTGATCAACACTATAAAGTGTATCCATAACACCACCTACTCTCCGAAATGTCATATATTTGTGAATCCTTGTATGATCTAGGATAAGAATGTGCGTGAATTAAGTATTTTTTAATTAAATCCATTGTCTTCCCAGCAGGCAAAGAGATTACTTCTTTTATAAAATTACCTCATTAATATATAAAAAATCCATTTTACAAAATAACTTATGCCTATTTAAAATTTCTTTGATGATCGTAACAATAATATTTGTTATTAAAAAGTACTTTATTATCTTCGCAGTACTTTTTCACCCTATCAGAGATGACCCTATTACAATTTCCATATTCACAAGTTATTCTCAATTGACTCGATTTTTTAAAATTTGATCTGCAATTTTCGCAATAAATTTTGCCTTGGAACTCAGATTTTCTTTTTATACATTCATCAGCATCATTGTAATATACAATATTTGTACATTTTTCACAATTACCTGACGAATTAGGAATCTTTTGATAAAATGAATTAGTATAATATAGTGAAAAATCGTTTATATTTCTCTTTAGGTTAGAATTTGGAGTACGACCATAAAAATTCAACCCATTAATAATATTTTTCACATGACTTATCCCAAATTTATCGTTTACATTATTTTGAAAGGTCATAAGATAAAGAGGAGACTTTAGAGCAATCACTAACTTTATCAAAGGTTTCCATGTAAAGTAATCATTTCGTAATGGATCCTTAGCATTATAAAAATACTTAGCAGGATTGTAGTCTTCAATTTTTGTATTTTCATTACAAATTCTTTTTTCTATAATGGCTCTTATATTTGATTTATCTTCAGATAACATAAATCCATCGACATTTCCTCCCCACATTAGACCATATTTTGCAAGCACAATATCTATATAACTATTAATAGTCCTTTCTTTTGCCTCATTTCTAAAGCCTTTTGTTTGTATTGTTCCTTTTAATTCTTTCCACCAACTAATGAATTTCAATTCATCAAATGTTTCTATTAAATTGGGATAAATCCCCTTGTCTGTTCTATAGTATTTAATTATCTCAAACTTATGACTTTTATTCGTATCAAAAGAATGACATATAATATAAAATGGAATATTTAATTTTTCCGCCATTAATAATTTAGCGTTTATTTCATCAGAAGAAAAAAGCTGATTAAGTTCTCTCCAATTTTCATTTTCTTCTAAATAAACTCCTTCAATAGCTGTTGTAAATTCATAATCTTTATTTAACAATAATCCTTGCAAATCATAAATATTACATTTTTCAAATAACTCATCTGCAAAAGCGTGTTTTCTTTCTGTGTCACGTTTTTTCATTTTTATCCTCCTAAAAAATAAAAGTACCATTAAATGGTACTTTTATTTTACATCAAAACTATAGAATTAAAATCTTTTAGAAGAAATTTAATCATAATTGGTATTAATCCATAGGTTTTACCTTATCTTCGATAAATTGAATTTCTTTTTGGTTTAACCCAAATTTCTTATATAGTTGCTGATCTATTTCTGAAATAGATTTTATCCAATCAATATCAGAATTAAATGTAAAATCAAGTAAAGGGACCTTTTCCCACTTTTCAGCAGTGTTATCCTGAGTAACTTTCAAAATACCAAGCATAGTCCTTAAAAATTTTGATTTAATATATTTCAATAAAGCCTCTGCCTCTATTTTACTTTCAAATGAACCTATACTAATAAAAGAACGAGTATATCCAACGAGCGGAGCTCCAATGAGTGGCGTACTAAGCACTTCTCCTAATGTACCACTACCGTTTGAAACAGGAAGTATTACTTTCCATTTAATTAAATTTTCATGAGATTCTACATATTTTTGCGGTATATATCTCCAGACACGTTTATTATCATGTCTTCCTAAAATTTTATACGAAGGCTCATCACTTGCTTCTTCAGTAAACACATCAAGTCTTGAAAATATTGGCTTATCGAAACGTCGGTCTTTACCATTATTACCCAATATTTTTTTATAAGCAGGATAATCAGTATAAAGAGTATCTAAATTAAATTTAGTTTGAGTATAAACAATAGATGCAATTGATTTAAAGTCATTTGTAAGAACTTTTTTCATGATTGAATTTAGCTCTGGATATGATGTAAAAGTACCAATTTCACCAAAATTTTCTCTATTATTATGATATAGTACAACAACTCCACCCTTAATATCAGTATTCGGAAAAACGTTTGCTGCTTTTTGCTCGTAATAAACAACCTTATTATGCGGATCCTCTAGCATTTTAATATTCCATGCTTTTGGTGTTTTCCCAGCTTTGAATAAAAACCTTGCTGGAGTTATTAAAATATATTCTTCTCCAACTTTTTCAGCCAAATCGTAGAAATGATGATAAATCGGATCATCACTTGTACTTGTACCTCCAGCCTCAGTTTGATATGGGGGATTTCCCACTACTACATCAAATTTCATTTATTCTTACCTCCAAAAATTTCATCACATTTATCTTCAAAATTCATATCTGCTTCACCACGAGCAAAAGGTGTTGTATCAAGATAAACTATATGTGAGTCATCGATATTTTTTGCCTTTTCATCAAAGCCAAAGATGAAGTTCCGAGCTATATTATATATAATTTCACTTGGTGCAAAACCATAAACTTGATTTTCAAGAATATGCTTTAAGCGCTCATTTTCATCAGGAATTTTCTTTTCTAATCCAACATAAAGTCGTTTAACTATCTCCGTAATATAAAGACCAGATTTCATGTAAAGATCTACAAATGTTTTTTCAGGATCCATAAAGATTTCTGGACTTTCTTCTTGTAACTTATCAACCATCATCTTTACAACTTTTTTTGGAGTGAAGATTTGATTGGTTTGTTGTGGTGGAATGTAATCAAAAATGTCCTCATCTTGACTTTCATCAAAATAGTTTGCGAGCTCTGTACGTTTTCTCAAAAACTCTAGGACGGATTGATTAAATACAACAGGATCAAAGAAATTGTATGTATCTCGTAAAGTTCTGAATTGTTCTAATGTGATACCTGTTACTTCTTTAAAGACCTCATCCTTAATAGTTTTGTCAAATGACTCCAATGTTGTAGAAAGTTCGCCATACGCCATCAAGAATGATGGGATTGTTCTTGTAAAGCCACGTAATCGAGAACGCACATCGTCTTCAACTAAATTTTTCTTTTTTTCTTCAGCTTTTTTTAAAATCGTTTCAGTTGATTTTCCCACCAATTCTTTGGTCATAGTTTCAACTGCTGAAGTAACATTATTTTTAAGGTTTCCTTCGATTTGTTTTTTCTTTACTTCATAAGCTGCTTTAGCTTCTGCAACTTTTACTTCATCATTATGAGCATCTGCTATAACAGCTTTATATTCGATTTCTGCTTCAGCCTTTTGAATTTCAGCTTTCTTTTGAACGATTTCTACTTCACGTGCAATTACATTTGCATTTTTTTGCACAACTCGCTCAGCGATTTTTGCCGTCAAGCCATTTTCCTTTGCTAAGCCTTTCACTACATCTTGTGTATTTTGCTTGAATGTAGTGGCTACAACATTTGGAAAACTTCCAGATATTTGATTTACTGCTTTTTCAACTGAATACTTAATATCTGCATAGACCTTCTCACCAAAATGAGCATTTGTCTTTGCAACAATAATATCTTTCTCAACTATTACCTCGCCATTATCATCTACCTGCACATCTTTTATATCGAGATGAGCATGCGTCTTACGTGACACGTTTTTCCCAATATCAACGGGATTTAATTGTTCCAAGATTTCACGCGCACCCGCAGATGTAAAAACACCTGAGATATTTTGGAAAAGCAAGTTTGACATAAAACCACGACGAACAACTTCTTTAGCTTTAATAACTTTTGGAATAGTTAAAACTTGGTTTACATCAAGATCAACCATTTTCCCTTCTTTATCTTCTGCAATAACTGGAAAAAAGTTTAATAACGTTCGAATATTGTCTTTACGATCTGTAGTTGTCCCACCACCATTTGATGTCTTTCTATATAAGTTATTTGCAAATTCATCGTAAATCATCAAAGTGCGTTCTGGTGCAAAGTCAAAGACATAGGCATTTTCTTTTTGATGCCACTCACCATCCACTTCATACTTCCAAGGATTTTGCGCACGGAAGGCTGCCTGCATATAAAGACTTGGTGATTTCACATTTGAGAGCATTAAAACTGCTGTCCACTCTGGAACCGTCACACCTGTCGTTAATTGACCAACAGACAAAGTAATAGTCTTATCATGCTTAGCAATCGCTTCTCTTACTCTCTCAAGAGATTTTTGGTTTACAATTTGATCATCACTTACACGCCCATCCCCTGCAGCTAAAATAATTTTATAGTTTTCAAAGACAGGATGATTTTCCAATAGTTTTTGTAAAGCTTTAGCACTCGCTACTCGATTTAATAGCCAAAAAGTATGTTTCAACTCATTACGGAGCTCTTTATTTGAAAAAGGATATTTTTCATTATGAGAAAGAGTGTCCAACCACTTCTTAACATCTTCTTCATGCACAAATCTGCCATTATCTTTTGTTCCAAAAAACTCATTTAAATCAAAGGCAAAATCAATATTTTTTCCATCAATCTCTGCACCCTTATTCACTTCATCTGTAATCATTTGACTCATTTGATAAGAGAATAGACTTAAACGTGGCAATTTTTCATATGGATTATTTTCTTCAGGTTTATTCCATTCCAATTTTGCTTCTTGCTCATCAGCATAGGTCCAATTAAAGATTTGCTCTTCAGAAAATTTACCTGAAGAAACAGCTTTAAATGGCGTTCCAGATAAGTGAAGAGTAAAATCACGATTGATGTTTTCAAATGCAATATCTGTTTTTAATGTATCAATTCCTTCGTGTGATTCGTCAATAACTAAAAGATCCCAATGTAAGTCCTTTACCCATTTTAACTTATCATGTACACCACCAAATGAAATTGCCCCTTTTAAGTCTTGCAAAGAAATAAAAGTAATCATACGTTCTTTTCCATTATCCAACATATTTCGTACAAACTCATCACGATCCATTACAGGACGATTTTTTAATGAATCATTAGTTGATACGAAAGCAAAGTCCGTTTGCCAAGCAATAAATTTTTGAAAATCATCAAACCATGAATTGGCAATTGCAGGTCGGTTGGTTACCACAAGTACATTATAAGCATCCATTTTACGAACTAAGTCATAGGTGGTTAATGTCTTACCAAAACGTGGTTTAGCATTCCAAAGATATTCTCCATGTTTATGTTTTTTGGCATAATTAAGCGTCTGCAACACTGCTCTTTCTTGCTCTGCACGCAATTGATAGGTTAACTTTTCTTCAACTTGACTAAATTTATTATTGCGATAATCATCAAAGTCGTCATGCGACTTTTCAGGTGTACCATTATAGAAGAACCATTCTGTATTTGGTCTTTGCTTAACATTCTTATACTTACGTAAATAAGTATGAAATTGCTTGTCTTTAAACCAACCATCAAAAGTGTTGAATTTTGCAGGCTCTGACCACAATTTTATATAATCCAAATTAATGGCTGCTGTCTTAGTTTGTTCCTTAATGCGTTCATCAACATTTTCACGTTCTGTATAGCCTATTTTAACCCACCCTTTATTAGCAGGAATGGTCGGTAACGTATAAGCATAAATCTGCGGATAAATAATTTTAGTTGTTTTGATAACCGTATTATCACTCATAACTATTTAACTCCTTTATCAAAGAATTCCATTTTATTTTTCTCCCAATTCATCACTTTTACACGCTTACCAGGTTTAATATCCCATTGTACTTCCGGCTCATCATCATCAAAAAGTGACAATTGAATTTCATTAATCTTTATTCGTTTTTCTGATAATGGAATGATATATTTTAATCCATCCATTTGGAAAACATTATAACTGATGATTTCAGCAATATCTTCAAGCAATCCATAAAGTGGATCTTCTAACCATTTAGCAAAATAATAGTCCCGATAAGTATAAAGTAAGTTTTCACGAGCAAGTAACAATGAATCACCACTCCATTCGAATCCATAACTTGATTTATAGGCTTCTTCTACCAACCGTTGCCATTCTGCTTTATCATCTACTTCTGCGTTGATACGTTTTAGCTTTCTATCTATAAAACCAACCCGTTCGGGCAATGAAACGCTTTCTCCTGTTGACATGTCATAACGAGTTGCCATATACGGGCCTTCACCACAAGCGATTTCTAACCATGTTCGTTTGATATAGGTTTCCAGGTCATCATTTAAATAGTTCTTTTCAATTTCATCATTTTGCATTTTTATAATCCAAGTAGGTGTAAACACTTCTGCTTTCGATTTGGTTCGTTTTTTTTGAAGTTCTTTTGATTTTAAGGCACGTGGCTTAATAATTTGTCCCATTTCCCCCGTTACGAGTTCTGGTCGTATTTGAGCAGTCGCTGCATAAGCTTCTCTACCATGCTCTATATAATTTTCGTTTGCCCATATGATATTCTTCTTAGTCTTTGATGTCGAAGTCGTTCGATCAACCAAGAGAATATCTAATATGCCGTGCATTTGTTCACGTATATCAATTATCCTATTATATGCAAATGATTGTTCACACATATTACTCTTTCCTTTTGAACTCTCATATAGCATAGTCATCTTCCTTCCATTACATTAAGTTAGTTAATATTCAATTAATAACATAATATTAATTAAAAAATTCGTCTCTTTATGCCATTATTATATCATAAGAAAATTTGAAATTTATTCGCCACTGTAATTCAATTGATTCCCTAACGCTATCAATAAAATTCTTGAGAATTACGTATTCCACAAGACATAAACCCTAATCTTTTAAAGAATTTATACTTACAAATGAATAAAAAGATTTTACCTCCTCCCCCTCACCTATATATACAGCTTGCTTATCTTCCTGTTCAAGTTGCAAAATAGATGTATAGTGTGCAAAAGGAATACAACCTAAAAAATGTTTCACCACATGTTTTTCGTCATACTCACTGCTCTCTATTACTTGAAGCTGGCGCCTCATTTAAAGAAGCAATATTGCCTAGGCTACTCTGACATTAGATATTTATATACATGTTACGAAGAAAGCTAAAGTAGAAGCTATTCAAAAATTTGTAGACTATTTAGAAGAATTTCAGTGAGTAGATTAGAATGGTTCTATACTAATTGTTGGGGTTATCAAACAATTTAGGGTAAAAAAATACACGTAAGCTCCAAATATCTTATA
>NZ_CAKQBI010000015.1:0-82003 GCF_934216135.1 uncultured Rummeliibacillus sp.
AAAAAAGCGAGTATGAGAACGAATTGATTGTTCTCATACTCGCAATAAAAATCAGAAAGGACTTTTTCAGTGCCCTCGCAAAGACAAAAGGGATTTTTCCTGTCGGGGCTTTCAGCTCAAGCTATTCCCGCAGGACATTGAATTGGCTTCCTCGAAATTACACCGCACGAAGAAAATGTGAATACATTTTCGAGGATCGCCATCCTCCACTTCACACACCATTCTTAATGATAATCATAAATGCAGAATCGTATTTTTTCAAAGAAAGAAATACTATTAATGAAATTAGTTTTATTAAATTCAATTGTTCGGACCTAGAAAGGATCAACTTTGTTCTGTCCCATCCTCTTTTTCTTCTTCGAAACCGTTATGATCTCTTAGCAATAATGTCTTAAAATACTAAAGGGAAATTGCATAACGCAATTCCCCTCTTTTACATTGATGAAACAAAATTAATAGTAGCTTAATTTACAGATGTTCTGCTTTTAGCTTTTCTAGTTCTTTTTCAGAACAGTAAACAAAATGATTTGGTCGTACCTCGTGCATTTTTACTTCTTCACCTGGTTGATAATGATGTATATTCGGGTCATATGATTTACGCACGCGAGTTCTTTCATAATTAGGGTCTGGAAGCGGTATAGCAGAAAGTAAAGATTGTGTATATGGATGCATAGCATGTGCATACAAATCATCCGCAGGAGCTAACTCTACTAACTTACCAAAATACATTACACCAATACGGTCAGAAATGTATTTAACCATCGACAAATCATGTGCGATAAATAAGTAAGTCAATCCTTTTTCTTCTTGTAGTTCTTTTAATAAATTGACAACTTGCGCTTGAATGGATACATCTAAAGCTGAAATTGGTTCATCTGCAATGATAAACTCTGGTTCAACAGCTAGTGCTCTTGCAATCCCTAAACGTTGGCGTTGACCACCTGAAAATTCGTGTGGATAGCGATTAGCATGTTCTTTGTTCAAACCTACAGTTTCAAGTAGCTCATATACACGTTTTTTACGTTCACTATCATTTTTGACCAAGCCATGAATATCTAAGCCTTCTGCAATAATATCCATTACTTTCATACGTGGATTTAATGAAGCGTATGGATCTTGGAAAATCATTTGCATTTTACGATTAAATTCTTTTAATTCTTTTTTTGACTTTTTACCGTGAACATTTACACCATCGTATAGTACTTCGCCATCTGTTGCGTCATATAAACGGATAATTGTCCGACCTGTAGTTGATTTACCACAACCTGACTCACCAACTAAACCTAGTGTCTCTCCTTTATATATATCAAATGAAACGTCATCTATTGCCTTCACTTCATTTGCTTTACCTGGATTGAAGTATTGTTTTAAATGTTTAATCTCTAATAGTTTTTTGTCAGATTTCATTTGTTTGTACCCCCAATCGTACCTGTATAGTAACGGCTACCTGGGAATTGTTTCATACGTTCAACAATGGTCGCTGGTGGCTCTACTTGTGGAGCATCTGGATGCAGTAACCAAGTAGCTGCGTAATGTGTATCACTTACTTTGAAGAATGGTGGGTTTTCTTCTAGATCAATTTGCATCGCATATTCACTACGTAACGCAAATGCATCTCCCTTTGGAGGAGACAATAGGTCTGGTGGCGTACCAGGAATTGCATACAATTTTTCATCTTTAATATCTAATGAAGGCATAGAACTTAAAAGTCCCCATGTGTATGGATGTTGTGGATTGTAGAATATTTCATCAACCGTCCCGATTTCTACAATTTTACCACCATACATTACAGCTACACGATCAGCTACATTTGCGACAACACCAAGATCATGTGTGATGAAAATGATAGATGTATTGATTTTCTTTTGTAAGGATTTCATCAGTTCAAGAATTTGTGCTTGAATGGTTACATCCAATGCTGTTGTTGGTTCATCCGCAATTAGTATATGTGGATTACAAGCCAGTGCAATCGCAATTACAATACGTTGACGTTGACCACCAGAAAATTGGTGTGGGTATTGTTTTATACGAAGTTCAGGTTTAGGCATCCCAACTAACTGTAACAACTCTATAGCCTTTTTCTTTGCTTCATCTTTTGAGACGTTTTGGTGTTTCAGTATCGGCTCCATAATTTGTTTACCAATTGTCATCGTTGGGTTTAAAGATGTCATCGGATCTTGGAAGATCATTGAAATATCTTTACCGCGAATTTTTTGCATTTCTTTTTCGGACAATTTCAAGATATCTTTCCCGTTGAAAAGAATTTGTCCATTCTTATATTCTGTATTGTTTTCAGATAATAATCGCATAATCGCTTTTGTCGTTACGGATTTTCCCGAACCCGATTCACCAACGATTGCTAGCGTTTCACCTTTTTCTAAATCAAAATTGACACCACGGATGGCTTTCACTTCACCAGCAAATGTGTGGAAGGAAAGCTCTAAATCTTTTACTTCAAGAATTTTTTCCATCTTGCTTTCCTCCTATTAATCTTTCATTTTCGGGTCAAGCGCATCACGTAACCCATCACCAAGTAAATTGAATGCAATCATTAAAATACTTAATACCGCTGCTGGGATACCTAGCATATACGGTTGGAATTGAAGCATTTTATAACCATCATTAATGAGTGTACCAAGTGAAGCATTTGGTGCTTGTAAACCTAATCCGATGAAGCTTAAGAACGCTTCGAAGAAAATAGCAGTTGGTACTGTAAACATCGTATTAATAACAATAATCGCCATAATATTTGGCAGTAAATGTTTGAAAATAATACGGCTATTACTAGCCCCCAATGTTCTAGATGCTAGTACGAACTCTTGGTTTTTAAATTTCAGTACTTGCCCACGAACAATTCGAGACATACCGATCCAACCTGTTAAAGCAATTGCAATAATAATCGCCGTAATACCTGGTTCCATAACCATTAGCATCAAGATAACAATGATTAAATTTGGAATACCCGCTAAAATTTCAATAATTCGTTGCATAATATCGTCGACTTTACCGCCATAATAACCTGAAATACCACCGTATGCAACACCGATAATCACATCAACTAAAGCAGCTACAAAAGCGATCAAGAGTGAAATTTGTGAACCTTTCCAAACACGTGTAAATAAGTCTCGTCCAAGACTATCGGTACCGAACCAATAATTTTCTTTGACATTTTTTTGCGCATATACATCAACTTTTTTACCTGCAACCTCTGCATAGCCGTCCGCAATACCAAGTGGTGCCAGCCAAGAAATTTTGGGTGGTAAATTTGCTTTTGAAACGTTTTGATCATTGTAACCATATGAATTTAAATGTGGCCCCACTAATGCAATTATGACAATGAAAATTAAAACAATCATACTAATTACAGCGGCCTTATTTTTTCTTAAACGTAACCAGGCATCTTGCCAGAAATTCAAAGATGGTCTGGCAATTTGTTCTGCATGAGTACTGTTTACTTTTACCAGTTTAAAAGCTTCAGGTGGTAATTTATCATATTGTTGTGTCATTATTTTGTACCCCCTGCCAAACGAATTCTTGGATCAATGATTCCATATAGAATATCCACGATGAAAATAATTACAATCAATAAGAATGAATAGAACATCGTAGTACCCATAATAATTGGAAAGTCATTCATATTGATAGATTTTACGAATTGTTCCCCGATACCAGGTATCGCAAAAATTTGTTCTACAACTAATGATCCTGTAACAAGACCAGCCGCTAAAGGACCCATAACTGTAATTAATGGAATCAATGCATTTCTAAACGCATGCTTGAATGCGATTTCAAAACGACTAGCACCTTTTGCTTTCGCTAACAGAATATAATCTGAACTTAATACTTCTACCATTTCAGTTCGAACGAAACGGGCAGCTGTTGCGAGTGGTCCAATGGCAAGTGCAATTGTTGGCATGATACTTGAAGAAAAACCATTTTTCCAAAGTGCCACAGGGAGCAGTTCCCATTTAACCCCTACCCAATATTGTAAAAGAGTAGCAAATACAAATGATGGAATTGAAAGTCCGAAGATAGCGATAAGTGTACTACCATAATCCCACACTGTATTTTGCTTTAACGCGGCTATCATCCCCAAAATAATACCTATAAGTGTACCAAGTACTAATGCTTGAATACCTAATTGGAAGGATGGACCAGCGCGGTTAATAATCAACTGAGTTACGTCAGCACCTTTGAATTGGAACGATACACCAAAATCTAGTTTAACCATATTGCCTAGATATTGCAGGTATTGCTCTGGCAATGGCTTATCCAATCCATATTTTGCTTCAACCACAGCTAATTGTTCAGGAGTTAGTTTAGGTGCGGAAGAGATAGGAGAACCTGGAAGCATCTTCATTAGGAAAAAAGTAAATGATGCGATCAGGAATAATGTGATGATCATATAAATTATTCGTTTTGTTACATATTTAGCCATACTTGCACCTCCGATTATAATGCTTCTTCATAAGCATTTGATTCAAAAATAAGAATTTTCCGTCAATTTTGCTAATTTTAAAAAGAGAGTATATGGAAGCTATACTTCCATATACCCCCTATTCTATGATTCTAAACTTTGTTCATAGTATTATTCTTTACCTGCGATATAAGCCCATTTATAAGAATAATCTGCTCCAAAGTTATGAATTACTAGGTCTTTTACATAAGGTTGTTGTAATGCAATTCTTGTACGTTGGTATACTGGTGCGATTGCTGCATCAGTTCCAACAACAAGTTTTTCAGCATCAGCAAGTGCTTGCCAACGTTTAGCTGGATCATTTGCATAAGTTACATTTGCATCTTTGACTAATTTATCGTATTCCTTAGAATTGTAGCTCATTTTGTTTTGAGCACTATCAGATGTCCATAAGCTGATGAATGTCAATGGATCTTGGTAGTCAGGACCCCATCCAGCAAATTGAATATCGTAATCTTGTTTTGTATCTAAGTCGATACGATTTTGGAATGGAACTTCTTTAAGTTTGATTGATAAACCAGGTAGATTTTTTTCTAATTGGTTTTTCATGTATTCATCCATTTTCTTAGCTAAATCTGAATCATCACCTAAGAATTCTAACTCAACTTTTTTCACGCCAAGTTCTTTTAAGCCTTTTTCCCATGAATCTTTTGCCGCTGTTGCATCAAATTTGTTCATGTCGCCATTAACATCACGGAAATCTTTTTTGTTTTCATCGAAAGTGAAGTTTTTAGGTACTAAGTAATTTGCTGGTTCAGAACCATTAGCTAGTACATTTTTAGTTAACTCTTCTTTGTTAAATGCTTGAGCAATTGCTTTACGGATATTTACGTTAGCAAGTGGTGTATCTGTTTTACCACCACGTTTTTGGTTTAGTTTTAAATAGAAGACTGAAGCTTCTTCTGTTTTAACTAAGTTTTTATCGTTTGCATATTGTGCAGCAAATTCACCGCTAAGGCCTGCACGGTCTTTTTCACCTGAGTTGTAAAGGTTAACTGCTGTAGATGTTTCTTTAACAACGTCGACATTGATTGTATCAAGTTTTACATTGTCTTTATCCCAGTAGTTTTCGTTCTTTTTGTATTTCCAAGTTAGGCCTGTACCATCCCAATCAGAAAGGACGAATGGACCATTGTATAATAAGTTGTCAGAGTTTTTAGCGTATTGTTTACCTTTTTCTTTAACAAATTCTTCTTTTTGAGGTAAGAAAGTACCGAATGCCATTAATGATAAGAAGTAAGGAACTGGTTTTTCTAACGTAACTTCTAATGTTTTTTCATCTACAGCTTTAACACCTAAAGTATCAGGTTTAGCCTTACCTGTAGAAATTTTTTCAGCGTTTTTGATTACGCCATTCATCATATATGGACCGTACTCAGAACCTGTTTTAGGATCGATTGCACGTTTCCAAGCGAATTCGAAATCATTTGCTGTTACAGCAGAGCCATCAGACCATTTAGCATCACGTAATGTGAATGTATAAACAGTACCATCTTCGTTAACTTTTGGTTCACCTTCAGCGATTGCTGGTTCAGCAACGTTGTCTTTGTTTAAACGGTATAAACCTTCGTTCACATTGTTAAGAACTGTAAAACCTACAGCATCTGTTACTAATGCTGAGTCTGCAGTTGGAATTTCTGCAGTTTCCATAAGGTTCAATTCCTGTTTTGCATCTGGTTTATTTGTTTTCTCTGTGTTGTTATCAGTACCTTTAGTTTCGTCTTTATCTTTACCGCCACAAGCAGCCAAGAAGACGCTAAGTACTAATACAAGGCTTAATAGCCAGACTAGTTTACTTTTCTTCATAAAGTAATAACCCCCTTTAAAATTTTGAAAATTTGTTACATTCCTAATTATACCTAGACTTTCGAAGTTGTACATACCTTTTTTAGAAAATTCATTTGATTTCGTTTTATCAAAATAATATAAAACCCTTAAAAGCCTTTAAATATCAACACTTTTTAGAAATTATTTCAGAAATAAAAATTTTTCGTTTACAAAGATTTTTTTGATTTTTTCATAGATTCGAATTAATATATTAATAAAATGGAGGGAATTTTATTGAAAAAACAGGCATTGCCTTTTTTAATACTACAATTAGTAATACTTATAACGATATGGTTCTACTACAAAGAGATAACTTTGCTTGGCTATATCAATGTATCCTTTATATATGGTGCGTTTCTTTTATTTATCGGTTTGGCAAGTTACGTACTTTCATCAGGATTTTTCGATTTGTTTTACTCCTCTTCTCGAAAATTGATGTCTTTCAAAAAAAGAGGATCTGATATGGAGCAAATGAGAAATCCATCAGAAATTATTAGTTACAATTTTACATTTATCTTACTATTAGGATTAGAGATTATTATCTGTATGGTAATAGCGCTGATTGTATATTACCAATGATGTAGTAGAGACTTGAGTTTTGTTAGTATCTATATTATAATTTTCATCATAATATTTAGACGATGACGAAGAGTAGTACTTAAAGCTCGTGTGTTTAGAGAGTCTGTGGTTGGTGAAAACAGATCATACACTTTAAGGAATGGACTTCTGAGTTAGCTTTTCGAACCATGTTGTAGTAGTGAAGCTCGTGTTTCTCACGTTATGAGAAAGAGTGGTCGATTTTTCGACAAGCTTGGGTGGTACCGCGGATTCAAAACATCATTCGTCCCTATTAGGGATGCATGATGTTTTTTTATTCTAAGGAGGAATTATTACATGAAAAGAATTTTCTCAGGTGTTCAACCTACAGGCGTTATTACATTGGGTAACTATATTGGTGCCTTCCGTCAATTTGTCACAATGCAAGATGACTATGATTGTATCTTCAGTATTGTTGACCAACATGCAATTACAGTTCAACAAGATAGCGATGAACTAAGCAAAAACATTCGTACTTTAGCAGCAACATATCTTGCAGCAGGTATTGATCCTAATAAGTCAACATTATTTATCCAATCTGAAGTGCCCGCACATGCACAAGCTGGATGGATGCTAACTTGTACATCTTACATCGGCGAACTAGAACGTATGACACAATTCAAAGATAAAGCAAACGGAAAAGACGCTGTTTCTGCAGGTTTACTTACTTATCCACCTTTAATGGCCGGCGATATTTTACTTTATAACACAGATATCGTTCCTGTCGGTGAAGACCAAAAGCAACATCTTGAAATTACTCGTGACTTAGCTGAACGATTCAACAAACGCTATGGTAAAACATTTAAAATTCCAGAAATTCAATTACCTAAAAACGGTGCTCGTATTAAATCATTACAAGATCCATTGAAAAAAATGAGTAAATCAGATGAAAACAAGAAAGCAACTATTCGTATTTTGGATTCAGCAAAAGATATTGAGAAAAAAGTGAAATCTGCTGTTACAGATTCTGAAGGTATTGTGAAATTTGATATTGAAAACAAACCAGGTGTATCAAACTTACTTACAATTGAAGCTTCTTTAACAGATGTATCAATTGATGACTTAGTCGCAAAATATGAAGGTCTTGGTTACGGTGCATTTAAAGCAGGTGTAGCTGAAAGTATTATCAATCACTTAACGCCAATTCAAGAACGATTTGCTGAATTGATCGAATCACCTGAACTTGACCATATCTTAGATATTGGTGCAGAAAAAGCAAATGCAATTGCTAGCGAAACAGTTTCGAAGATGGAGATTGCGATGGGCTTGGGTAGAAAAAGACGATAAGCAGTCCTATCCAAGAACCTAAAAAAATTTTAAAATCGATTGTATTCAAGATAAACTTGAATACGGTTGTCCACGTATAACCTAGTGCATGATAGTTTAAATATAAAATCATATGTGTAGTAGTTAATACGATTAACCCGTAGCAAATTAAAAAGCCAAATAATCTCATATGCATTAAATCCTTTACTATTTTTTATAGTCTATGAATGAAAGCCTTTCTCTATTCATGAGAAAGGCTTTTTAATATGATTGTTATTTTGAGTTTCTTCCTATTATATAGTTTTTAATACTTTAGTAAATTCAAGCGTTAAAGTTTGGCTATTGATATTTCATAAATATAAGTTACTATTTAAAAATATACAAAAACAACACAGGTTGATAATCCCTGTGTTGTTTCAAATTATCTAGTTAAGTTACTAGAACAGTTTAGATTTTTTTGAATAATAGTGTTGCGTTGTGACCACCAAAACCAAGAGAGTTGCTTAATACATAATTCACATCTTGTTGACGCGCTTCGTTTGGTACATAATCTAAATCGCATTCTTCATCTGGTGTTTCAATATTCATAGTCGGTGGTACAATTCCTTCTTTTATAGCTAAAACTGAAAAGATTGCTTCTACTCCACCAGCTGCTCCTAATAAATGCCCAGTCATTGATTTTGTAGAACTCATTGCTAATTTATAAGCATGTTCACCGAAAACAGATTTCACAGCTTTTGTTTCATATAAATCATTATAATAAGTACTAGTACCGTGCGCATTGATATAATCTACAACTTCAGGTGCTACTCCTGCATCATCAATTGCTTGTTGCATAGAACGTGCGGCTCCTTCACCTTCTGGAGCTGGCGCTGTTATGTGGAACGCATCCCCTGTTGCACCATAACCTACTACTTCTGCATAGATTTTTGCATTACGTGCTCTAGCATGTTCATATTCTTCTAAAATGACAATTCCTGCACCTTCACCAATGACAAAGCCATCACGATTTTTATCAAATGGACGAGAAGCAGTTTGTGGATCAGGATTTAATGATAGTGCCGTATTTGAACAAAATCCTGCTACTGCCATATTTGTAATTGGTGCTTCAGCTCCACCTGTAATCATTACATCAGCATCACCGCGCTCAATTACCTTAAATGCATCCCCAATTGAATTTGTACCTGAAGCACAGGCAGTCACAGAACATGAATTGATAGCTTTCGCTCCAAAGTGGATAGACACTTGACCTGCTGCCATGTCTGGAATCATCATTGGTACAAAGAAAGGACTTACACGACGTTGCCCTTTCTCGATGAAATTCATAAATTGTTGTTCATATGTTTCCATTCCACCAATTCCTGACCCTATCCAAACGCCAGTGCGAAGACCTAATTCTGGTGTGATTTCAAGATTCGCATCTTCGACAGCCATGATTGAAGCCGCTAAAGCAAATTGTGTAAACCGATCCATTTTGCGCGCATCTTTTCTAGGAATATACTTCTCTATATCAAAGTCTTTTACTTCAGCAGCAACGTGAACAGGGAATTTTTCTTGGTCTAGTCTTGTTAAAGGTCCGATTCCAGATTTCCCAGCTTTGATATTTTCCCAAGTTGTTGAAATGTCGTTTCCTAGTGGCGTTACTGCCCCAATTCCAGTCACTACTACTCGACGTTTAGTCATGATTATAACTCCCTCTTTTCGTTATGTTATTTACCCCATTTAATAGCTACAGCACCCCAAGTTAGGCCACCACCAAAGCCTACTAGGACGATCAAATCATCATCTTTGATCTTACCATTTTCTAACTCTTCTACTAAAGCATTGCCTATAGATGCTGAAGACGTATTTCCGTATTTTTTAATAGCTGTTGACATTTTTTCAGCTGGTAAATCTAATCTTTGTCTTGCTGATTCCATAATACGAATATTCGCTTGGTGTGGAATTAAATAATCAACGTCATTCTTTGTATAACCAGCTTTTTCAATTACATTTAAAGCTGATTGCCCCATTTGACGGACTGCGAATTTAAATACTTCACGACCATTCATAGAAATATAGTCGTTATCGTTTTGGAAAAGATATTTACCACCAGTTCCATCAGCGCCTAACTCGAATGAAAGTATTCCTCGTCCTTCAGAAACTTTCCCGACTATTGCTGCTGATGCACCGTCTCCAAACAATACAGCTGTATTACGGTCTTTCCAATCTGTTATTTTTGAGAGTTTTTCTACACCAACTACTAATACATAATCATATGCATTATTTTCAATAAATTGTTTTGCTGTTACCAAACCATATATATAGCCAGCACATGCTGCAGAGAGATCCATAGCTGCTGCATTTACTGCACCTAATTTTTCTTGAATCATACATGCAACACTAGGAAATGGACGATCCGGTGTTACAGTTGCAACTAATATTAATCCAACTTGTTCAGCAGTTATACCTGCATTTTCAATTGCGTTTTTAGCTGCTTTAAATGCTAAGTCTGATGTATTTTCGTCATCCGCAGCTATATGTCTTTCTTCTATCCCCGTACGAGTTCGAATCCACTCATCAGACGTATCCATTATTTTTTCAAGATCAAAATTTGTTACAACCTTTTCAGGAACGTATCGTCCAACTCCAATAATTCCAGCATTCATGAGGTAACGCCTCTCTTCTTTGTTATCAATTATTAGTATCTGGTCTTAATTATAGCGAATATTTTTTTAGTTTTCAACTTTTCTTATAATTTTGCCGTTTTATGTACAAGCTATTTTGAAAAGAATCTTTTAATTAAACAGTCATATATGATATGATAGAACAGGTAGAAAAGTCAGTTAGAGGTGAAACAAATGAAATATATTATGTTAGTTATTTGGTCTGCATTATTAGTTTCTACATTGAACTATGTAGTCAGCTCAATCAATAATGTACCACTAGATGGCCCTGCATTTACAAAAGGTTTATGGATTTCACTTATCATTTCTGCATTAATCCTTGTATTGGATGCAGTTATTCCATCAAAATCACCTAAAGAAGTAGGTCATCAAGAATAATGAAAATCCTGCCCATCGTGTGGCAGGATTTTTTTAGTATATAGATAATGTATATCTTTATCCTCTGGATGAAGTAAAAAATCCCGATGATTTAAACTTCATCGAGATTTTTTCTTTATAGTGTTAGCGCTTGAGATATTTATCCTTCTTTATGAATGATAACTTGATCATCTTCCATAGATACTACTAATGTATCTCCTGCCATAGCTTCGCCCTTTAATAATTCTTGTGCAACTAATGTTTCAATATTGCGTTGTACAAAGCGACGTAGAGGTCTAGCACCGAATGCGGGATCTACTCCTTCTTTCGCAATCCATTGCATTACATCTTCTGTTACTTGTAAGTCTATTTCTTGTTCAGCAACACGTTTTTGTAACAACTTAATATATTTCTTAGCAATTTCAAAATATTGTTCATTCGTCAATGAATGGAACATGATTATATCATCTAAACGGTTTAATAGTTCTGGTTTAAAGTGTTGTTTTAATGCTGCCATGACCAAATCCTCAACCGCATGCTCACTTTCTTGCTCTTTCAAATCCATTAAATAATTAGATCCGATATTAGATGTTAGGATAATGACTGTATTTGTAAAGTTTACTGTACGTCCTTGACTATCTGTAATACGACCATCATCTAAAATTTGAAGTAAGATATTCGCTACATCTGGATGTGCTTTTTCGATTTCATCTAATAGGACGACTGAATATGGATTACGTCTGACAGCTTCTGTTAGTTGGCCACCTTCTTCGTAACCGATATAACCTGGAGGTGCTCCGACTAATCGAGATACACTATGTTTCTCCATATATTCGGACATATCAATTCGGATAAAGTGATCTTCTGAGTCGAAAAGTTGTGCTGCTAATGCTTTTGCCAATTCAGTCTTACCAACACCAGTAGGTCCTAGGAATAAGAAGGATCCAATTGGTTTGTTAGGATCTTGAATTCCAGCTCTAGCACGCCAAACAGCTTCTGTTACTAAACGTACTGCATCATCTTGACCAACTACTCGTTCATGGAGCGTATCTTTCAAATGCAATAATTTTTCACGTTCGCCTTCGACTAATTTTGTTACTGGAATGCCTGTCCATCTAGAAACGATCGATGCAATTTCTTCAGAAGTAACATCTTCTCTTAAAAGTCTTGTTTCGTTTTCACCTTGCATTGTTTTTTCTAATTGTTGCAATTCCTTTTCAAGTTCTGGAATTTTGCCGTGACGTAGTACTGCTGCTTTGTTTAAGTCATAATCATTTTCTGCGTCTTCTAATTCTCTACGATATCGGTTCAGAACTTCACGTTTTTCTTGAATTGTATGCAATGAAGATTTTTCTGATTCCCATTGTTCTTTCATCGCTTTTGATGATTCTTTCAGTTTTGCAAGTTCTTCACGTAAAGCAACCAAACGTTTTTGACTTGCATCATCCTTTTCTTTCATCAATGCTTGTTCTTCAATTTCTAATTGCATTTGTCGACGTGTTACTTCATCTAACTCTTGTGGCATAGAATCAATTTCTGTACGAATCATTGCACATGCTTCGTCGATTAAATCGATTGCTTTATCTGGTAAGAATCTTTCAGTTAAATAACGATTGGAAAGTTCAGCAGCTGCTACAATTGCTCGGTCATGAATCTTTACTGCATGGTGTAGTTCGAATCTTTCTTTTAATCCACGTAGAATTGAAATGGTATCTTCTACAGATGGTTCACGTACTAATACTTGTTGGAAACGACGTTCAAGTGCAGGATCTTTTTCGATATACATACGGTATTCATCTAAAGTTGTAGCACCGATACAATGTAGCTCACCACGCGCTAACATTGGTTTCAACATGTTGCCGGCATCCATCGCACCATCTGTTTTACCAGCTCCAACGATTGTGTGAATTTCATCGATAAATAATATAATACGACCTTCACTTTCTTTTACTTCTTTTAATACGCCTTTTAACCGTTCTTCAAATTGCCCACGATAACTTGCACCAGCAATCAATGCACTCATATCTAATTCATAAATGAGGCGGTCTTTTAATCCTTCTGGTACATCTTTTTTAACAATACGTTGTGCTAATCCTTCTACTATTGCTGTTTTACCAACACCTGGTTCACCGATTAATACAGGGTTATTCTTTGTTTTACGAGAAAGGATACGAATGACATTTCTGATTTCTTGGTCACGACCAATTACAGGATCCATCTTTCCTTTTTTAACTTCTTCTACTAAGTTTCGTCCAAATTGTTCCAATGGGCTTTTTTGTTCTTCATTGTTCATTTGCATTTGCATAAGATCCAACTCCTTTGTTTGACCTTTATTGACCTTTTGGTTAATTACATTATAGTTTCGTTATTCTTAAATGTAAAGAGAAATGTTTGACCTTTTTTGACCTTTTGTCAAAGGCATTATTTACATAGTTCTTTCTTCTCTTTAGTTCCTTTGATCAATCATTTGTGCGTTAGTTAAATTTCTATTCTTCATCTGATTTTATAAAACTTAAGGTTCAATTTCCTTTTCACTTACTCTACTTTTGTTACCTATACTACTACTAATACTCATACTGTTTCGAAAAATTTTCAAAAGAAATGTGACAATTTAAATGTATCGAAATAATTCAATATTCCTATGTTATAATGAAGGAAAATTAGGGAAGGTTGTAGATGATATGGTAAACTCTTACACGATAGCTCCACTTCCTGATAATATTTCAAAGATTTTTAAAGAAAATGGTTCACTTATTAAAATTTCAAAAGGTAGTCATATTTGTCTAGAAGGTGAACGTGTAAAAGATATTTTCTACGTTGTATCCGGGAAAGTGATTTTATCCAAAGAAACTGTAAGTGGTAAAGAATTGACTCTACGAATTTGTGGAAGTAATGATTGTATTGGCGAGGGAATTATTTTTAGCAAAACAGGATATTATCCACTAAGTGCTAAAGCATTGGAACCATCAACTGTCATTACCCTCGATCGGAATTTGTTTGAAATGTGTTTAAGTCAAGAGCCTACTATATTAATAGAATGCATTAAGTGGTTGCAATTGCAAAATTTAAAAACACAAACAAAAATGCGCGATTTACTTTTATACGGGAAAAAGGGAGCGCTTTACTCCACTATTATACGTTTAACTAATACTTATGGCATTTTTCAAGATTCTGGAGACATTGTCATTGATTATCCATTAACTAATTCTGACCTTGCCAACCTATGTGCAACTAGTCGGGAAGTGATCAATAGAATGCTACATGATTTGAAAAAGCAAAAGGTCATCTCATTTGATAAAAGTATTATTACAGTCCATAATTTAGAATTTTTGAAGAATGAATGCGAATGTGAAAATTGCCCATTAAGTGTTTGTCGAATAGACTAATTTACATCTTTTATCTATACCCATCTACAATATAACTATACAAAAAGCTTGGTTCTACAATGTGTAGCAACCAAGCTTTTTGATTTTATAGAAGTAGATTTCGTTAGTACCTTTCAGCTTGCGATTTGTTTGTTGCTAAATGAGGAATTCTTAGTTTGTTTATTACAACTCGTTGTTCCCCTATGTTCAATGATGTTGTAGTTCGTTAAATTTTTTATGTTTTAATTCGAGTACGATATCGCATTCTTTTGCGATTTCTCTTTCATGCGTGATGACAATGACGCATTTACCTTGCTCGTGGGCAAGTTCTTTAAAAAGCCGAATGATTTCTAAAGAATTTTTTTCGTCTAAGTTTCCTGTTGGTTCATCAGCTACTACAAGTTTTGCTTCACAGCACATAGCTCGTACGATTGCTACGCGTTGTTGCTGACCACCTGATAGATGTTGCACGTTTTTTTGTGCCATTTCCTTAGTAATCCCCACTTTTTCTAGCATAGAGAGCGCATAATCTTTCCTATTAGTAGATTGACTATGAGTGATTTCCATTGCGGATACAATATTATCTACTGCAGACATATAAGGTAGTAAATTATACGATTGGAATACAATCGACACACATTGGTTCCGGTAATTTGTAAGGCCTATCTTTTTTAATGATTTGCCTTCATACAGTATTTCACCTGTTTTTGGAACATCTAGTCCAGCGATCAAGGATAGAAAAGTTGTCTTTCCTGACCCGCTTGAACCTAAAATACTGTATAGTTTTCCCTTTTCAAATGTCAAATTTACATTTTCATATAAAGCATCATCTATATTTTTATACCAATAGTTTACGTCTTTTACTTCTAACATCATTTCACCCTCTTATGAGATTAAGATTTTTTTAGGTTGCATACGCATAACACCGATTGATGCAATGATTACTGCTAGGAAGCTAATAGCTAATCCAAATCCACCTAGCTCAACTAATTCTTTCAATGATAAAGTAATATTCAAATCTTCAATTTGCTTTGCGTTTTCTGCACTAGATGCTCCAAAGTTTGAGAAGGATGGCGCCCCTCCACCGTTTCCGGGACCGCCTTGACCACTAGGTGCCTGTCCTCTATTTCCGCTTGGTCCTCCGTTTTGACCAGGGCCTCCTTGACCAGGGCCTCCTTGATTATTTGGTGAAGAAGCCGTAGTTGTTGTTTGTTGTTCTAATAGCTGTTCACCCACTATATTGCCAACAAATTTACCACTTACTCCAGAAATGACAAGCGCAATGTCTAGGACTGCAAGCAATTCTGCGAAAAATTGACCAATAATTTTGGTACGCTTTTCACCAAGAGATAGTAGTACTCCAATCTCATACTTGCGTTCGCGAATCGTTAATATAACGATTAATGCGAGAATCACAGTACCTGCTACTGATACAAGGATGACAATTTTTTGTGCAAAGCTCTCGACATTTTCAAGTGGTTGAATCATTTGTTGATATACTTGGTCATTTGTACGTAAGCTGTATGTGTCCGTATCAAGACCAGCTTTTTTAGCATCTTTCACAAATGTATCCATTTTTTCTGGATCAGATAATGTATAAACAGCTGAATCTGCACTATCTTTATAGTCAGCGCCTTTAACCTTATTAGCAAATGTATAAGAAGTATAAATGGCATTATAAGGATTTAAAGCGGCATTTCTCATACTTCTTGCGTCTGCCGTTTCGGACGTTTTGTAAATACCTACAACTTTCAATTTATAAGCTGTATCTTCATCTTCGGAATCGGCAACTTTAATCGTGTCACCTACTGAAATATCGTTTGCTTCTGCTAAGTTTGTTTCGATTACTGCTTTATTAGTATTGGCGTCATCTTCAGTAATACCTACACCTTCAGTAATTTCTGCCGTTCCATTTGTGAAGTTACTTACAGTATCTGTAGCATTTGTGCCTTCAATGGTGATATCTCCCGATGACATCTTCATCATCTGCATACCCCCACCACCAGGACCTCGTTGACTACTTCCTTCCTTGTTTGAAGCGTTAGAAGAAGCATCTTCTTCCCCATCATCTGAAGAAATAGCGTCAAAAGATTTCGCATTGACGGAAGTCGATGATGAAATGTTATAAGATGAGACGTTAGTCAACTTCGCTAATGTATTCACAGTATCTAGATCAACCGGTGTGATGGAAAAGCTCCCAGGGTCAGGTCGCTCACTCTTATCAGAGGAATCATCACTACTAGATGAACTTGACTTCTTCATCGCATTCTCCATGTTGGTAGATAGCGTAACCGTTGCCCCCATACTTTTCTTGGCATTTTCTGTTGCTTTAAGCGAAGCGCTTTGTATTGTTAATCCTGCTAAAATGAATATTAATATCGCTGAAAATACAAAAGTGAGTAAAAGAGTTCTCCCTTTTTTCGCTTTTGTACTATAAAAAGCACGTTTAATAAAATTCATTTAAAAGCCTCCTATCATAGTAAATTGTAAATTTCGCATTTTTTAAACTCAGTACATTTTTCATTCTCAATCCGAGCTCGTTTTTGATTGATGTCATTAGTACTGTATCTCGTTTACAAAACTAGTATAGAAAACGAATGTATCAGGAATGTGTCAAAGAAAAAAACACTCGATTTCTTATTAGAAATCGAGTTAATCGTTAAAGTATTAAGATTTATCATATGTATATTGTTCTAAAAAAATCAGCAAGGAATTTTCTCCTCACTGATTGATTTTGTAATTTTATCGAATGCCAAGCGCCATTTTAGCATAGCGAGACATCATATCTTTTGACCAAGGTGGATTCCATACTACATTAACATCCACATCTTTTACTTCAGGAATCTCAAATAACGCTGTGCGAATTTGATCGACGATTACCGGACCTAATGGACAACCCATAGAAGTAAGTGTCATTGTAATCATGCAAATCCCTTCATCATTTAAATCTACATCATATACTAATCCAAGGTTTACGATATCGATACCAATTTCAGGGTCAATTACATTTTCCAAGGCACCTAGAATATTCTCTTTTAAATCTGCATCCATGATGTTTCCCCTTTCTCCATGTTGTTTACTACATCATATCATTCAGCAATCGTTATGCCAAATGGTCTGCAAGCCATTTTGTTCCTGCAAGCATTCCTGCACGGGAAACTTTATGACCAGCCTTCTTATCCACAATAAATGTTAAATCCTCAGGGTGTTCTGCATAATCTTGCTGTATACTTTCATAAAATGCATAAGCAGGTGCAAATGGAACTGTATGGTCTTTTTTACCATGCCAGAACAATACAGGACGTCCAGCCATAGTTTCAGGATGTTTGCTCATATCAAAGTAGCTAATTGTTTTATACATCTTGTCTAATTCTTCTTCACTTAAAGGAATGTCAAATCCTTTTTCTTTTATTTCTGCGATTTGACCTTTCGCCAATTCAAGATAAGCCGGCGCTCCCATCATAACAGAAGCTGTTTGAATCCATGGATACACTTTTAAGCAACCCATTGTTACAATTGCACCCATAGAAGTTCCTGAAAGACCGATTTTATCGGTTTCAAGTAAGCCTCTTTCTTTCAATTGTTTATATAAATAAGCCACTTCTTCGATTGAAGTAAGGACAATCTCCCAGAA
This sequence comes from uncultured Rummeliibacillus sp., assembly GCF_934216135.1. Taxonomy (NCBI): domain Bacteria; kingdom Bacillati; phylum Bacillota; class Bacilli; order Caryophanales; family Caryophanaceae; genus Rummeliibacillus; species uncultured Rummeliibacillus sp. Next base: position 18,190 of record NZ_CAKQBI010000015.1, read on the forward strand.
ACGTAAACTTATTTGAATTTCATCTAAGTTCTCATCACGCTCACCATGTAGCAAGGCATCAGGCAATAAAACACGTACACCTCTATTTACTAACTGATATGCATAATGTAGATTATGCTCTTTTGCACTTTCAAATCCATGTAAAAAAATGACTACTGGTGATTTTGCAGTGACAGTTTCTTCATTATATATATGCAACAAAGGGATATTACCCCAAACTTCATGATCCACTTTCATCCTATTCACTCCCTTATCTCTATATTGTAATGTTATCAAAAAATAGGAACCGTTACAAAGCTTTGGTTGATATAACATGCTTTATGTATTTAGGAAATCAAAATTTAGTATTTGCAGGTAAATACACACTTGAATCAATCTATTAAATCTTAATTGTAGTAACATAATAAACGACTAATTTGAGAATACGATCATTAATATTGGAAATCCTAAGACGAATTCTTCATTAAAATACTTTTGAAAAAGAGTCTATAACAAAAACACTAACATTATTATTATGCTAACATCACTAAACTTTGACGAAACACGCATAGAAAGGATAAACTTTATATATATTTCCTTAAGTTGGTGGTATTTTTCCACATACTTAAGGACAAATTATATCCCCGATGAATAAGAAAAACGAAGGGAGTGTTACAAATGGTACAACCCCATTTGATTGTTTTAGATTTAGATGGTACTCTATTAACCGATGAAAAAGTGATTTCTGAGAAAACGAAGCGCACGTTATTAAAGGCAAAAGATGCAGGTCATGAAGTGATGATTGCAACTGGACGACCTTATCGTGCGAGTAAAATATATTATCATGAACTAGGTTTACATACACCAATTGTCAATTTCAATGGTGCTTTCGTCCATCATCCATTAGATCAAAATTGGCAAACTGTACACAGCCCAATCGAACTTAAAGTGGTTCAAGAGGTAGTAGAATCCTTAAATCGTGATCAGTTTGAAAACCTGGTTGCTGAAGTAATGGATGACGTATATGTCCAATACCATGATGAAAAATTACTCAATATTTTTAGTATGGGCGATCCTAGAGTTACAACAGGTGCCTTAAGAGATTATTTAAAAGACAATCCAACAAGTCTTCTAATCCAATCTAACGAAAAAAGTGTTCCTACTATTCGCAAATACTTAGCGGATACAAAAGCGGAACTCATTGATCATAGACGTTGGGGAGATCCTTTCCCAGTGATTGAAATTGTAAGACATGGTATGAACAAGGCTGTTGGTTTATCTCATGTTGCAAAAGATTTAGGCATTCCTCGTAATCGAATAATAGCATTTGGCGATGAGGATAATGATTTAGAAATGATCGATTACGCAGGTGTAGGTGTTGCCATGGGTAACGGAATCGGCCAACTGAAAAATATCGCAAATGAAATTACCAAAACAAATAATGAAGATGGAATTGCCGAAATATTAATCGATCGTCTTCATTTATAAGAAATATAGGGGGTTGAAAAATGAAGATCTATGCAGATAGCGCTTCTGATTTACCGAAATCGTTTTACGAACAAAACAATGTCATCATATTACCACTACGAGTTCAAATGAAAGGACAAGAATATGATGACGTAATTGGTGTTGACATGCAAGATGTGTACGATACGATCCGTGCAGGGGAAATGTTAAAAACATCACAAGTCTCACCAGAACTATTCTTAAAAGAGTTCACTGCACTTGCACAATCCGGTGAAGAAGGACTTTATATTGCTTTCTCATCTCAACTTTCAGGAACATATAATACAGCAGTTATGATGGCGGAACAAGTAAAAGAAAAATATCCTGACCTTAAATTAGTCATCATAGATTCTAAATGCGCTTCAATGGGATGTGGCTTACTTGTTAAAGAAGCAGTACGCCTCCGCGAAGAAGGAGTATCCTTCGAACAAATCGTTGAAAAAATCCGTTTAAATGCTGAACATATGGAACACTTATTTACAGTAGGAGATCTAAACCACCTAGCAAAAGGCGGCCGTTTATCAAAAGCTAGTGCCTTTATCGGTAGCATATTAAGCATTAAACCCGTTCTGGATGTTGAAGACGGTAAATTAGTTCCTATTGAGAAATATCGTGGACGTAAGAAAGTTATAAACAGACTTATCGAGTTAATGGCTGAACGCGGTGATTCCCTTTCAGAACAAGTTATTGCTATTTCACATAGTGATGATTTAGAAGATGCCGAAGAGGTCAAATCACTAATCATTGAAAACTTCCATCCAAAAGCAGTTGAAATTCATCTAATAGGTTCAGTTATTGCTGCACATACTGGAACTGGAACGTTTGGTATCTATTTCTTAAATAAACTACCAAAAGAATAATAGTTGTCTCAATTTAAAACCCCCGATTTCAATTTTAATCGGGGTTTTTAGATTATATTCTGTAATTTGTGGACAAACTAGGATAAATCTACCTTCTAAATATGACTTAAATTGCTGAGAGGGCGAATACAATTCCTTATGGAGCGAATAAAATCCATGTGGGAGCGAATATTCTCGGGTAAAGAGCGAATTATTCCTCACAGAGAGCGAATAAACCGTCCAAAATTTTATACCGCACAGCAAATTCTGATTCCAAAATATACACATCTCAAGTATTGCTATTTAAAAAAGGATATAAAAATCCCTTGATCTCACCGATGAAATCAAGGGATTTTTCGTTATGCATTTTTACGGTTACGGCCTCTTCTTAATATAGCTACTATAAAAGCGATGAATAGGACGTAAACTAATCCTAACGCAATCATATATGGAATATTGATACCTTTTTTATCTGTTACTTGATAAAGTTCTACGAGTTCACGTTCTAATACTAAATTATATTTACCATTGTCGCTTTGATGAACAATATCACTTTCGAAAAGTCCACGAAGCTCTTTGTTTTGCCCAATAACAGATGAATCTAATTGATATCTTTTCGTTTTATCTGTATTGTTGACCATCACTATCCATTTTTCATCATTAGAATAACGTTCATAAACCATGAGACCATTTTTATTTTCTAATAATTTAAATTTACCAGTACGAAGCGTTTGTGATTTATTTCGAACTGATTGGAGATCCTCAAGGTAATCCATGATGTCTTCTTTCGTTCTGAAATCCATTGCTGCATGAGTTTCTGTAGGTTTAACACCATTTTGAGCAATTTCCGTACCGTAAGTGACGATTGGTACACCAGGCATTGTCATTAAAGCCCCTAATGCTACTTTGATGCGTGTTGGTGGAAACATATTTTCTTCAGCAGCTGCATGTGTAAAACGTGCACTATTTAAATCATCTATCATTAATGCTGTCGGTTTGTTTGTTTCACCGTTTACAAATGGCTTGTACGGTTCTTCTACTTTAGATGAGTCTTCATCGACATTTTTAAAAATTGATTGATACGTGCCAATCGTTTGTGGATTGTAATCTATATCAAAATCTGCATCACTTGGTTCGTTTGATATTACATAAAGTTCTTTATCTTGTTGTTTCAAAGCTTTAATCATTTTATTGATAAATGCTGTATCTACATTTTCTAACTGTGTTAATCTAATCCCATCTACTTTATATTTTGCTATAAAGTTAGTCGCAGCATCTATTAATGCTTGTTGCACATCTGGGTTATTTGTATTCCAATTAATGCGATGATTATTAGCCACCGTATACCAATCATTATGATTTTCTTCTAATGCCCAGGCATGGTCTTTACTTACATTATTAATCGGGAAATCGACCATTGATTTAATATCATTTTTGTGTAAATTTTTAATTAGTGATTTTAATTCTTTGCTTGTACCAAAATGTCTTTCTACTTTGCTATAATCTACTACTGCACTTCCATCATATGTAGTGGATGAAAAAACAGATCCTAAAGAAATCATGGTAAAGCCCATACTTTTAATATGTTCTATTTTTGTATCAATACCAGCAAAATCACCGCCATGAAAGGCTTTTGGATCTTTTGCATTAATATTATAATCGTTTTCCACGCTTTTATTGAAAAAACGATCGACTAGTACATCATAGATACTTTCGTTCTCAATTTGATGTGTGTTTTCTTCGGCATGTGCAATTGTCGTTGTTCCAATTGTAGACGCTAACAACGCTGATGCCACAGCCGTACTTATCCATTTTGCTACGTTCACTCTGAAGTCCTCCTCTGCAGAACTGTCCAAAGTAATTTTAACAAACCAATTCGAAACTCTCCATGCTTTCACTCAAAAAACACATAAAACAAAAACAAATTCGACAAAACTGTGAAAATCATCACCTTTTACCAAAAGTATAACCAGCCACCACTTTGTTTCAATCATATTTTGCAAATGGAAATTTCTTCAAAATAGAAAGCTCTAAAGGAAATAAAACATCCTAAAATAGAAATAAACTCATCAAAATTAGAAATAAAGAATCTTAAAAAAGTAATAAAACCTCCCAAAATAGAAATAAAGCTAGCCATTCCCCGCAAATCTTTCTTTGACTATAAAAAAACATCCCAACATAGTTAGGATGCGAAGTCTTTCTGCTATTTAATTCTTAAAAACCTGCGTGTAGAAATCCTAGTGGTAGGCGATAGCCCATGTAAACAGTGAATGCAAGAACAAGAATAAATATAATCCAAAGAACACCAGTAGATTTTTCTTTTTCTTTACGCATTAAAACAATTTCCATCATACTAATTACTAGAAGTCCACCCACTAGTTTTAAGCCATATTCCATAGCTAGATTACCAGCCATTTGTAAACTAAATACATATCCACCTGAAATAAGGATCAAAATGTAGAATACGCGTAAAATCATATGAGTAACTTTTTGACCTTTAGATCCTGCATGCATCATGGCAGATACAAGGAAAAGGATGATTGCGATTACAATCGAAGTTAAATGCAAGTGTATCATTTTTCTAAATCCTCCATATACTTTTTAATTGTCACATTTATCCTATCAAATCAGTAGTAACTATACAAATATAAGAGACCGATGAAAAGATACTTTCCATCGGTCTGTGTCAAAGTGATGGCTATATTCTAGCAAATTACTTACTCAAAGCGATTTACTAAAGTACCAATTCCTTCGATAGATACTTTGACAACGTCGCCAGATTTAAGGTATTGAGGTGGATTCATACCTAGACCTACACCAGCTGGAGTTCCAGTAAGAATCACATCGCCTGGTTCTAACGTAACTAGTCTAGAAATGTCAACGATTAAATCCTCTACGGAATGCATCATATCTCTCGTTGTTCCATTTTGACGAACTTCATCATTTACTTTTGTCACAACTGTTAAATTTTGAGGATTTGGAATTTCATCTTTTGTTACTAAGTATGGTCCCATTGGGCATGAACCATCTAAACTTTTACCTAAGAAGAATTGTTTATGTTTTGATTGTAAATCACGTGCAGTAATATCATTAGCAATTGTGTAACCAAATACATAGTCAAATGCTAAATTTTTAGGAATGTTCTTGCCTTTTTTCGCAATGACAACAGCAAGTTCCCCTTCATAATCTAATTGTGAAGTCACATCAGCATGAACAGATAATGTTTGTTCATCCGCAGCGATGGCTGTTGGAGCTTTAGTGAAGACCATAATATCTTCAGGTGCGTGCTCTGAACCCATTTCTTTTGCATGCTCATCATAGTTTTTACCGATACAAATAATATTTTTAGTTGTACGTGGTATTGGTGCTAACCATTCAATTTCTTTGAAGTCGCGTTTGAATTGTGATGTATCCTCTAACTCTTGTGCTGCTCTTACTAGTTTTCGAGTTTGCTCAACAAACTCATAGCCATTTGTCATACCTTCTACAATGGTTTTTGCATAAGAAGGGAGCACTTGAAGCGATTCTTGAATTGCTAATACATCCCAAACAGCTTCTTCTTTTTTGACCTTTGGACCAAAACTTAAAATGTCGTTATAACGAAATGATAAAATTTTCATGAATATTCTGCACTCCTTCTTTTTTTACCATAATACAACATTTACACACTTTTTTCCTCTTTTTTCGGCATATATTTTCCATAAGTTATTCTTTTCCATACTGCTTCAATCGGTCCTTGCTTAAAAAATAGAAACCAAAGTGATGCAAAGACAAGTTGTATCGCATATATACCAACAGCCAAAAATGTTGCTGTATCTACTCCTACTTTACCGTAAAGGCCAAAACCAAAATGATAAAAAATTAATGTGCAAATAATAGATTGCGTTAGATACACCGTCATCGACATTCGCCCGGCTTTTGCTATAGGAGTTAATATCTTTGTTGCAAAAGGAATGCAACAGATTAAGACAATCACACTTGCATAACCAATAGCTAATATTGGGCCGCCAAAATAAGTTTGTACATAATCTAAAAAATAATTACGATTCAGTGTAAATGGTAGAGACTTCAAATAGATGCCAAGTGGTATCATTATGACTGCTAATATGCCCCATAAAATATATTTGTCTTTTGCTTTTTCAATCAATTGCCATTTGGAAGCGGCTGCTCCAATAAGCATATAAGGCAAAATAGTAAAGAGTGCCATCAACCACATAAATGGAGAAAATTGAACAGATAAATCCGATAAACGTTGGATAAATGCATCTGTCCAAGAACCTGCACCATATGCTTTTAAAGCACTTTCCATCGATTGAATATCGATAAATTGAGACGATTCCGTACTTGAAGGATCCGCGATTGACGCTAATCCTGTTAATAATGCTAAAACACCGTTAATCCCCATATAAAAGATTAAACCAATAGCCAATAAGAATCCCGGCTTTAAGCGAATGAGCGTAAGTAGTACTAATCCACAAAAAGCATAAGTCATCAGAATATCTCCCCACCAGATTAAAAAGGCATGCAATATCCCTATAACAAATAAAACAACGAGTCTCTTTATACCAAATTTATAAAACGAATCCCCTAATCGAGTAGCTTTTGCGTATTGCATCGCAAGCCCATAGCCAAAAAGCATGGAAAACAAAGGATAAAAGCTTCCTTGTACAAAAATATCCAGACCCTTTTGAAATTCCTTATCGATTGGAACTGAAAAAAATGTTTTCAAATCGATATAAGGAGCTGGTGTACTAAATGCAAACATATTCACTAGTAAAATCCCTAGTAAGCTAACACCTCTTAAAATATCTAACGTATCAATTCTTTGCTTACTAGTTGTTGGTGTACTATTCAATCCTATTTCCCCCTACAAAACAACCGACCTTTTTGCATCGAAAGCATAAATTACTTTTTCATGTATATCGATTTGTAATATTTCTTCTAACGCTTCTTTATATAATGAAAGTTGAACGTCATATCGTTTCATCATTTCTTTCCGTAAGCCGTCAATTGTTTTCATATTTGGCTGAATTCTATCTGTTTTATAATCAAGCAATATCCAATTTCCATTATGTTCTTGAAGTAAACAGTCAACAACACCTTGCACAATTTGCGTATCACCATCACGGTCATCTAAGCTAATCGTAAATGGCATTTCTCGATATATTTTTTGAGCATCCATAAAACGACGACCAATATCCGTTTCAAAAAAGGCAATGATTTTCGTCGCTTGTACAGCAGTTGCTTCTTCTTTCGTCAATAGTTGGCGTTCTACTAATGTAGATACAAATTGTTGAACTGCTTCTATGTTATGCAAACCAACCTGTGGTATATGTTGCATCACAGTATGCATCGCTGTTCCAATTTCTGCTGCTGTTAATGATCGATGTTGTAAAAAAGCAGGTCTTGTCGCAACTCTTTGCTGAGTCGATGCAGCTTTAGGAAACAGTTCAGGTTCTTCTTGTGCTTCTAAATGTTGAATCCGTTTTAATTCACTGACAGATGTTTTTGAACGCTTAGTAATTGCATTTTCAAAAGCATACGGAGTATCAAATCGTTCATGAATTTCAGCTAGAATTGCATCATCTACAGGTTGTTCCTCCTGTAATTCCTCTTCTTCCGTTACTTCTTCAACACTTCCAGATTGAAGTTCATCGGTATCCATGACGGTTAATTTCCAATGAGATAATTCTGAATGATTTTCATCATGCCCTTCAAAATCAGGATGTCTTGCAAAAGCTGGTCCAATCCAGTCTAAATAATTCTTTGCTTTTGCTCGAAGATAGTCAGGTAGTTTCTCACCAGAGATTCGTTGTGATTCCATCCAATTCTTTTTCGTCTTTTCCCAATCTTTTACCGAACCTACTAAAAATAATTTTTCTTTCGCTCTTGTCATTGCAACATACAAGATACGCATTTCTTCTGACTTCATCTCTAATGTTTTCTTTTCAACCATTGCTAAAAACGGTAAAGATTTATATTGAAGACGTTTTTCAGGATCAATCATTTTTACTGCTAAACCAAATTCTTGGTCAAATAAATATGGTAAATGGAAATCCATTTTGTTAAATTCTCTACCAAGCCCTGCAACAAAAACATATGGGAATTCCAAACCTTTTGATGAGTGAATTGTCATAAGTCGAACGACATTTTCCTTTTCACTAATCGCACGTGCTGCTCCTAAATCATCACCACGTAATCGCATTCTCTCTACAAATCGTAAGAAACGGAACAATCCACGGAAGGATGTCTTTTCATAGGCAATTGCTCGGTCATATAATGCTCGTAGGTTAGCTTGACGTTGTTTCCCATTAGGCATTGCACCGACCATTTCATAATAATTCGTATCCATGTAAACACGCCATATTAAATCCGCTAACGAACCACGTCTAGCTAAATCACGCCAATCCTCCAATTGTAGTAAGAATCGTTGTAGCTTCTCCGCAGTGGCTGATTTTAGCCCTGCTCCCTCGTTACGAACAAATTGCTTTAACGCATCATAGAAAGCTGCTTTTGGCTCTGCTAATCGAATGCTAGCTAACTCATTTTCAGTTAACCCAACAAATGGTGCTCGTAAAACAGATGCAAAAGGAATATCTTGATATGGATTATCGATAATTTTTAATGTGTTTAACATGATCATTACTTCAAGCGCTTCAAAATACCCTGTTGAAATTTCCGCATAGAGTGGAATTCCCGCAATTTTAAACTCTTCTACCATATCAACAGACCATGTCATAGACCGCATTAAGATGACAAAATCTCTATATTCAACGGGTCTTTCTTTTTTCTCCCACGGATCATAGACAACCATATTAGAATCCATAATACGTTTTATTTCTTTTATGATAAAACGTGCTTCTTGCTGAGATTTTTTTAATTCTTCTTCCACTTGCTCTAAATCTTTTTCATCGTCTTCTTTTGATGTGTGTAAAATCACCAATTCAAGAGGCATTTTCTTTTCATCATAAGGAGCTTTTGGTTTTAAAGAAGCTGCATCATCATATTCTACTTCGCCAACTTCTTTTCCCATCACTTGTGAGAATACATAGTTTGTTCCATGAAGTACCTCTGGTCGACTGCGGAAGTTCGCGTTTAGATCAATACGTAATCCTGTATTCGTAGGATTCTCATTATAAGTTAAATATTTTTGCAAAAATAGCGTTGGTTCAGCTAAACGGAAACGATAAATAGATTGCTTTACATCTCCAACCATAAACATATTTCCATTCGATGCATCGCCACTTTTGACTAATTGCAAAATGGTTTCTTGTATACGGTTTGTATCTTGATATTCATCAACTAAAACTTCTTTAAAACGCTCACGATAGTCTATCGCTACGGAGGATGGTACTAGTTTTCCATCTACTTCATCAGCTAAAATTGATAGCGCATAATGTTCTAAGTCAGAAAAATCAACTAATCCTTTTTCATTTTTTGCCTTACCATATTGCTCACTAAATTGAATCGCAAGTTCTACCAATGTTTCGATTATTGGTTTCATCAATCGAATTTCTTCTAATAGTTTTTCTGGTGAACGTTTGAAAAAGGTATTGATGGGTTCTTCAAACATTTCTTTAGCTTGTTTTCGTTTTGACTTAGCAAGTTCTAATAATTCCTCATCGCAACTTCCCTTTTTTTGAGCTTTTGCACGATCTAGTTTAACAGATTGGAAAAATTGATAAGCTTCGTTCCAACTACGCTCTACTATAAACCCTCTTGCTTCTTGAAACAGGATTAAATCCTTTTGTGCAGTTTCTCCATAAGCAAATGGGCCATCTGGTTGTAGAGAAAGTTGATGGACTTCTTCTATTAAGCCAATTGCACCTTCAATATTGTGGAGAATTGCTTTTTTTATATGAGGTGTAATATCTAAATCATCAATCGTCGCATCATCAGCAATTGCGTATTTTTGAGGTAGTGATTGCAACCATTTAATCGGTTCTGGATTAACTCTAGACATCTCATAAAGCTTTTGAAGCAATACTTCAATGGCTTGGTCATCCCGATCAGATGTAAAACTATCTACTAGACGATAAATAGCTTCTGCATTTTCTCCGTCATACGCAGCCTCCAACACCTCTGCTAGAGTATCATCTCTTAACAAAGCTGCTTCTGTATCATCAGCAATTCTAAAGCCAGGGTCAATATCTAACATATAGGCATACTGACGAACAATATTTAAGCAAAATGAGTGCAAGGTTGAAATCTGTGCTTTATTAATCAGACTCAATTGTCTACGTAAGTGCTTGGATTGTGGGTTTTTACTTATTTCCTTTTCCAAAGCATTTGCCATTCTATGACGCATTTCAGCAGCTGATGCATTTGTAAATGTTACGACTAATAATTGGTCTACATCTATTGGATTTGTAGTTGATATTACTTTTTCAATCATACGATTGATCAAAACAGCTGTTTTACCTGATCCCGCTGCTGCTGAAACGAGTATATCTTGTCCAGATGCCCAAATAGCTTTCCATTGGGCATCTGTCCAAGTTGCATCATCTGGTTTCTTAGGAATTTGATTCATCTTGTCCACCTTCCTTACGTATTTTTTGAATAATTTCATCTGGTTTCTCTACGGAAAGTTGACGATAATGTTGTTCTGGGTCCGTTGTATCAAATTGACAGACACTCTTATATGAACAAAACTCACATGCTGTGCGCTGTTTCATTCTAAATGGGCTAATATCTGTATGTCCCTCTAAAATTTCTTCTCCAGCTTTTCGGTGTTTGTTTCGAACAAAGTGTTGCAATGTTTTCATATCATTGGGAGCAATAATAGATGATTGACTTGGTGAAGTGCTACCATCCTTTTTCATGTAAACAGGCACTACTTGAGAATGACCACTCTTCGTTGTTAATTGATCATCCATCGCTATAATAGAATCATAGTCATCCAATAATAATCCTCGCATTTTAAAATCTTTTAGTCGTTCACTTTCTGCCTCGTCTGCTGTCAAGCTTATATCTGGGCTTAACATAGGGTTATGAACATGAATATACAAAACCCCTCCAGCTTCTGCATGAATCGGGAGCCATTCGTCCGAATTCGTAATCGCAACATCTAAATACGTCAACATTTGTAGTGATAAACCATAATAGACATCATTTAAATCTAACTTATGCGGAGAAGATTTATAGTCAACTACACGGATATAAGGCTTACCATTGACTGTTGTCGCATCCACTCTATCTATTCGCCCACGCATTTGCATTTTCTTATGATTATTCAATTCAATAATAAGTGGTGGAAGCGGCTCATTTGGTCCGAATGCAGCTTCAAGTGCAATCGGCTTAAACCCTGAAACTCTTGCGTGTTGGCTAAGTGATTGTAATGTTCTTTGTACAATAAATGTTAATTTACGAGCAATATAACGATAACGGGCGGTACTTAGTAAAATTTGATGGTAAAGCAGTGGCGATATTTCCTCAACTGCTTTTTTAGCCAATATTGCACATTGTTCGGTCGATAGTTGTGCCCATGTTAATTTCATACGATCTGTTTCTTCTGCAATCCATTTCAATGCAGCATGAAATAAATCCCCAATCGTTGGCGTTTCTAAGCGATATACCGCTCTTTCTTCTAAATGTAAACCATATGTAGAAAAATGGGCGAACGGACATCGATAGAATTTTTCTATTCGTGATACACTGGAATTTAGTGTGGATCCATACAATGCTTCTGTATTTTCTGGTGTTAACTTTTCTGCCGTATTTGGTGTTGTTAAAGGTCGCATTAATCGTTCTAAAACAGTCTTCCAATATGGATCTTCTTCATAATAGCGTTTCAACGCAAGCCATTCAGGGGCTATTTCCCCGTCTTCTTGATGTAAACGAAGTTGCTTCATCAAATAAGCTAAAGAAGTACTTGGATGCATTATATAAGTAAGTGCACTTTGCTCTTCTGTAGATTCACTTGGATCGACTAATGCGATTGTCTTCTTAATATCGACTAACTGTTCTTCTAAACGATTAATATAAAGAGACGGTAATAGTGCTTTACTTTCCTCATCTGCTATTGCATAGGAGACAATAAGTCGATCTGATTGCATTGTAAAAACATGATAAGCAATAAATTCTTCTTCTAACAATCTTGCTTTTGAAGTCGGTGCAATTTCGTAACCCGTTTGTAAGAACCATTCACGTTCGTTATCTGCTAGCAGACCTTCGTAGTCTATTCGTTTCGGATAAACGCCTTCATTGACGCCTATAACAAATACCGCCTTCATCTTTGATAAACGAGCAATATCCGCATTAGCGACAGTGACTTGATCTAGAGATGGTGGAATACGAGAAAACTCTAACGTATCAAATCCTTCATCTAATATTTCATATACTTCTTCCAGCGTCATTGGTTGATCTCCGAATAACATCACAAACTGATCTAAAATCTCGACCCAATGATTCCAAGCTTGTTCATGTTCACTCGCTTCTAATAAAAGACCTTTCTCTATTTCATGGTCTTTTAGTGCTTGTAGCTTATCATAGACCTCAAGGCCTTCGATAAAGTTATATAAAGCTGCAATAATTTCTCGACCTGTTGTTGCTTCTTTTAGTTGTTCTTCAAAAGCTTTTAAAGGTTCACGGATTTTCCCACGAACGGCTTCAATTTCTTGTTGATAAGCACGTTCTTCATCTGTTTGGTTTTTCGTGAATAATTCTAAACCGCGGTATTTTTTATATAACCATCGTTTCTCTTCAAACCAACGATTACCATAAATTCCTTGTGCAAGTACAAAGTTTTCCAATATATCTGCTCTTTCTCTCCACACTTGAATATCGGATGTGCGAGGGAAAAACAAATCTGTTTTAATTGCCCGGAAAATAGGTTCATACTTCCAATCAGACTGAATTACTTCTAATGCAGAGCGACTTAACTCTATTAGTGGATGATGAAGCATCGGTTTTTTCTGACTGACAAAGACAGGAATATCGTATTGTGGGAAAGTTGTAGCGATTAAAGGATCGTAGACATCAGCTTGACGATAGATAATTGCAATATCGCGATACCGCATATGCTCATTTTGTGTTAGTTCTTTAATCTTTCGAGCAACAGCATGGATCTCTGCTCGTCGATTAGCAGCCTCAATGATTTCTACACTACCGTCACTTTCTTTTGAAACTGGCGGGAACACTTCAAATTGTCTCTCAATATGTCGTAAATCAGCTGTATGAAATCTTCGTTGTTCTTTACAATGGTAGATAGGTTCAACTTCTATCCCATTTTCAAAAGCTAAATCTTTTAGTCTTGAACATGTACGAGCCGATTGGTAAAACAAAGCTTGTTCGTCATCAGCATCAGCTTCTGATTCCATTGGTAAAACGACTGTTACGCGATGAGCTATTTTCAATAATTCTTGAACCAATTCAAATTCTCTTGTTGTAAAAGCTGTAAAACCATCGATATATATATCCGCTTCGCGAATCATTTTTGAATCGACTAATTGAGACGTTAAAAGTGGGTAATACCCTTCACTATCAATATATGTAGTCCCTAAAGCATCTTCAATCGCCTGAACGAGTAAATGTAAATCATGGATTTTATCTCTTAATGTTTTTGGTGCATCTACTTGTTCGAAACTTTTCTCTAATTGATCTAGCGCGGCACTATCTAAACTATATCGACTAAATTCTTTTAATAAGGATTCCATTTCAGCGGTAAATCCACGCTTATCTGCAGCCTTGCGAAACAAAGCGAATTCTTCTTTATGGTTTTCTAATAATTTTCGAATAAGCATTCGGTATCCAAAACCATTGACTTCTTTTCGGCTTATACCACCGGTTTCTTGCAAAACACGCCAGGCTAAACGTTTAAAAGTGGTAACCTGTGCTCTTATTAACCCCTTCACATCATAATCATGTGTCATATCATACTCGGCTGAAAATGACATTTGGTCTGGGACTATCAAAAAAATTGGTGAACCAAGTGGATTTTTTTTCACCTCATTCACAATCTCTTGTTGAATATATGTCGTTTTACCAGTGCCTGAACGCCCTGTTACAACACGCAGCGACATTTAAAAACCCCCTTTAACTTACCTCTAATATACCACAAAATAAGAACATTCGTTCTATTTCGTGTTGTGTTTTTTCGAATATTCGCGCATATTTTTTTCTACTTTTTCATTCATCTTTGCTTCTACCTGTTTTCCTCCCCACCATAATAAGAGGATAATAACAACAATTAGGCATGTCCGAATTGGATTTGTTATTAATGCGCTCAAGTCTGAACCAATCCAGCTAATGATGAAAATCATTACTAATTTTGCAAGCATAACCGTAACTAAATAAGTCTTCTTCTTTAAATTCGATAAACCTGCCACAATATTTACTAGAGCAGATGGGGTAAACGGAAAACAAAGTAATATAAATAACGGCGTAAAACCTTGATATTCTACCCAGTGTATTAACTTTTGTACTCCTTGTCTTTCTGTAAAAAAACGAAAAGCTTTCATTTTACCAAATTTACGGATGACTAAAAACACACAATATGCACCTAAAACTGCACCACTCCACGAAAACAAGAAACCCCACCACAAGCCATATGCGCTAGCATTTGCAACTACAAAGGCTGCCAATGGCAAAAATGGTAAAAACGCTTCTAAAAAGGGTAAAGCAATAGCTAATAGAGTACCCATTATGCGATATTGTTGTGCTAATGCCTGAAAATTTTCAATGGATAACCAATCTGGCACTCCCATTGCCTCCTTCAAATCTTACATTTAAGATTTTCTACCTATTTTATTCTTCTATTAGGAGCGCTTTGCACTCTTATAAGTTGCGATTAGCAGACCTTTTTTGAAGAACTTACATGGAAAAATATTAAGGATAGTTCTTTTAATTCATTATACAATAGATGCATAATTTCTAGATGTTTTAAACTTTTAATTTCCGTCAATTTTTCATTCTAACCTTTGGTGAGTAAATAATTAGCGAAACCAGCATTAGTGTTTGAACAGTAATATTACGACATGGATTTAATTTTAATTTGGACATGAGAAAAAGAAAGAAAGGGTCGCCCCATAAGTTTTCTACTTATGGGACAACCCCTTCTTTCTTATTTAGTTTTTATGCTGATTCATCATTCTGTTTGAATACCAAAAACCAATCGTTAAAGAAATCGCATCGATTACATATAAAACAGGTGGATGCGTATATCCTGCATAGATTGAAGCGGCAATTAGCGCAACTGAAAGAGCTAGACCAACATATTGTTTGAACGTTATTCGCGTGAATAATACAACTAATAGTCCTGGTAATATCAATGCCATTAAAAACTTTGTTACCGACATTTCTTCACTCCCTATCGTACAACGAGCAAGCCAATTCTAAAATGATCATGACGATAAATGACGTGCTGTCTTAAGCGAACCTCTCCATCTTGATCAAGTACTTCTAATCGACAATGCGCGGCATTCACTTGCAACGCTTCATAAAGTTCTTCTTCCGTTTTTACAGGAATACCATTTACTTTGCGAATACATTCACCGACTTGAATGCCCATCGCCTCTGCAGGAGAATCCGGTAACACACCAGCTACCATGACACCAGAATCTTGTGGCATCACAGCATAACCACCATGACGTTCACTTAGTGAATAGATAATAGATACTAATGCTCTTCCGACTACAGCAACACTTACAGCTGCAATCCCCATAATAGGGAAGAAATTAGCAATAATAGCTTCGATTAAAACAATCACGCCTAAAATTTGAACTGTTTTTCCTAATTGCGGATAAAAATGTACCGGAAGTAATTTACGAGAACGTTGTTGGAACCCAACTACTAATGGTACAAGAATGAATGAAAATGATTCACTGCCTAATGTAACTTGAGGCCAATATGGAATATATTCTTGAATTGTCCCACCTGGTAACACAAAAAATACCGGAAGAATCCATAAACGCTTAGCCAAATAAATAGCTGAGGGTAATCCTCTCTCCGTTTTTAATATTTTCGGAGATGCAATTTTGGACGCATTTTTTGCGATTAAATATCCTTCTGCAATAAGTAAAAGACCAATGATACTTGGAATCGACACTAGCATACCAACATGCATTGATGTACTCATAATATCCCAATTGAAAAAATGCCATGAGTGATCCGAAATATATGTATACCACATTATGATAAATGCAATCCCTAAAGGATATGCTGCAGATGCTAAGTGGTAATAAAACGTAATTAAACACAACACACCTACAGCAGCACTTAAAACGATAAATTGAATCGGTACTACTAATCCAATAGCAACACTAATGACCGAGATAATCAGCCCTAGTAGCCAGCCTTCTTTGAACATTAAAATTGTTTCAGACCAGCCCCAAAAGATCCGTATATTAAATGATTTTCTTTCCTCTTTTACACGACGATATCCTATTAATATCGAAAATATAATAGCAACATACAATAATGGGTTTAAAAAGAAACGGCCGATGCCTTTTACTAATTCTATGACAATATCTAAAAACATAACTTTGCATCACCTTTCTAACTTTTGCTACATATGATTGTCTTTTCATTGTACCAAACGACCGTTTGAAAACGAAACATTTTCGGAACTAACTTTCAAATAGTTTCATTAATTACTAATTTTGTGGCTCAAATAGCTAATAGCCATCTGTAATTGTAAATCATTTTCTAATTTCTCCCTATATTTTACCACTTCTTGACGTAAAGCAAATAGGAATTCCTCATCCATTATTTTATTATTATTTAAATTATGTTTCTTACTATATTCTTTAACTGCCTCAGCAGTGGTTCTATCAAAATAACCATCTACTCTATTGATTGAATATCCTTGTGCTTTTAGTACTTGTTGTACGTATTGGATACTTTCAGCGAAATCTCCTTCTTTAAAGTTACCTGTAATTGGTGGTAGATTTATATGATATAGGGCATCTTGTTCTACTTCTATTGTCGGCTTA
Organism: uncultured Rummeliibacillus sp.; assembly: GCF_934216135.1. Taxonomy (NCBI): domain Bacteria; kingdom Bacillati; phylum Bacillota; class Bacilli; order Caryophanales; family Caryophanaceae; genus Rummeliibacillus; species uncultured Rummeliibacillus sp. Next base: position 35,444 of record NZ_CAKQBI010000015.1, read on the forward strand.
ATCCCTTTACCGTGAATCCATTCACGCTTCGGCGTTAACCATTTATGTGTAGAAAGCTTTAGTTCTCCACCATTTGATAAAGGCCACGTTCCTTGAACTGTACCTTTACCAAAGCTTTTATCACCAATTATCGTTGCACGGCTTAACTCTTTTAACGCTCCACTTAAGACTTCACTTGCAGATGCACTTCCTTCATCCTGAAGTAACACAGTCGGTAATTTCTGCAACTGCTCATCATACTCAAATGCTAAATCCCTTTTTCCCAATTGTAGTGGTTCCTGATTTCCAACAGCATCTTCCATATAAGCAAATGTCGTTTTTGGTTTTGTTAAACTACCAATAATTTGTGCTACACTCTTCAAATATCCTCCAGGATTACTTCTAACGTCAATGATTAATGCGGTAATATTTTGTTTGACAAGTTCATCTGTATTCTTATACCATTCTTCTGCTGTTTTTTCTCCAAACATTGCAATAGAAATATAACCAATATTCTTACCTTCAGAAACTAAGACTTTACTTGAAACAGATTTTTGAGTTATTGCTGCCCTTGTAATATTTAGTTCTACATGGCGCTCCTCAGATGGTCTGTATACCGTTATTTTCACAACGGTACCTTCTTTACCTCGTATGAGTGCTAGTAATTCGGTTAATGACTTTCCGTCTGTACGTTCTTTATCAACTTGAACTATTTCATCGTACGATTTTAATCCAGCCTTTTCAGCTGGAGAATCCTTCATAGGAGATATGATGATAAAGCGTCCTTGGCTTTCTGTAATTTCTGCGCCAATTCCTACTCGTTCATCTGACAACTGCTCCCTATGTAGTTTCGCCTCTTCTTTCGTATAGTAAGTACTATACGGATCTTTCAGCGATCCCGCCATTCCATTAATAGCACCTTCAATCAGTTGCTTTTCTGATGTTTCATGAACAGACTGTTTACGGATTAAATCATACGCTTCCTCTACAGATTGAAAAACATCTTGGTCCGCTTGTACAGCCTTGTCCGTTTTCTGATACTTCCAATACCCTAAAACACCAATACCGACTAAAATAATCATGCATAAAAATAGCCACCGTTTTCTCATTAATCTCGTCCCTCCCATATCTATTCAATGTATGAGGAGGAGACAAAATTTAAAACTTGAAAATGGTGGCCTGCTTTTTATTATTTTATGTTAGCTATTATGTCCGACATCTTTTTTTGATCCATCGGTCCGGTAATCGTTGTTTGTATTTTTCCTTTTGTATCGATGAAGTAAGTTGTTGGAATTGTTACAATTTGATACTGTTCTTGTTGTTCACCATCTGTATCCAATAATACTGGATATGTCATATCATATGATTTAACAAAATCTTTAATATAATGCTCATCTTTATCTGACTTTTTTAAATTCACTGCAAGGATTTCTACATTATCATCTTTTGCTGATTTTTTATAATACTTTTCCATATGGGGTATTTCCGCTTTACATGGTGGACACCAAGTTGCCCAGAAATTTAAAATCACTTTTTTCCCCCGATAATCAGAAAGCTTCGCTTCTTTCCCATCAAGTGTCTTTAGCGTAAAGTCGGGTGCAGTTTGACCAACTTTTAACCCACTTTCATTTTCTACAGTAGATGAAACTTGTGTAGATGAAGTATCTATTTTTTCATCATCAGCTATTTTAGATTTCATAAAATTCGTTAACGCAATCGCGATTAATACAACGACTACTAACAACGCAAAGATTTTCTTTTTCAACTTTTGTTCCTCCTAGGCTGCACTAATATCCTAAATATGATGAATAGTAATGTCACCAATACTGATAATTGCCAAATACCTAATGGCTGTAATAACGCGATCAACATATGTGAAAAGAAGAATAAAATCAGCAATTGTCTATGCCAAATAATGCCTTCATTTCTTTTCCAAAATGCTATCACAATCCAACATGAAAAGCTAATGATTGTTAACCCTTTCTGCCACAAAAATGCATCATTTAAAATAGCCATCATTATTTGATAAAAGCTTTGGCAAAGTATACTACTCAAAAACAAAGCTTGTAAATCTTCCTCCAATATGCCCCTACTTCTTAATTTTTTCCAAAGTGTGGCTAACATAAACAACATACCTATTACAAACCCAATCATACCACCATTAAAGTAAAGTATTGTGAGTGGATGCTTAATAACTATCGAAAAATCTGTGACAATGACACTGAATTTCCAAACGAGGATTAGCGTAAGAACAGCATCTGCATAAATGGATGCAACTTCTTTTCTATATACTTTCCATAATAGAAGCCCTACAATCAGCATACTACTCAAAAATGCAATCCATGAAGATGGTAGTGAAAGTGCTTTGATGGTATACCACTCGGTAATTTCCACTTTTAATCCCTCCCAGTAAAAAGTGTGTGTCTATAAAGTCATTTGAGACACACGTAGTATGTTGATTTATTGTCATTCGACTAACTAAGTAGCAATACTTCATATATAAGCTAATTTTTGTTCTAGAAAGAAGGGCTGCCCCGTAAGTTTTCTACTTATGGAACAGCCCCTTTTAATTTGTTTTATCGCTCAGCGTTTTATAAAGAGATATAACGTAACGGATTTACAGCACCAACACTTTGCCCTTGCCATGCTGTAGTGTGAATTTCAAAGTGTAAATGGCTTCCAAATGATCGTCCTGTATTGCCCATATAGCCGATGACTTGTCCTTTTTTAACGGATTGTCCTACTGTTGAATTGTAACCACTTAAATGTGCATACACAGTTGTAAATGTATGACCGTTAATCGAATGTGTGATCATAATAACATTTCCATATGTAGACAAAGGACTAGCTTTAAAGACGACACCATCTGCAGCAGCAACAACCGGTGTTCCTATTTTATTGGCTAAATCCACGCCATAGTGAAACTCGGGACCCGCACCGATATTACGCCATCCAAAACCAGATGTTAGTGTACCATTTGTCGGCTTCGTCCATGTGCCACTTGCTACTTCAGGAATATTGCCCGTTTCACCTGAATTCGAAACAGCTGTAGTACTTGAACTTTTGCTCGCAGCTTCCGCTTGTTTACGAGCAACTTCTGCTAATCTCGCTTGTTCTTTTTCTATCTCTTTTTGAACTTTTTTACTTATATTTAGCGCTTCCGAATATTCTTTTTCTAATAACTTTTTCTCAGATTTTAAATGATCTTGCTCAGCCTCTAGTTGATCAATTAGATGGTCTTTATCCTTTTTCTTCTCATCTAAACTTTGACGTAATGAATTCAGTTCATCTCGATACATTTCTTGTTTTTGTAATTTTTCTTCTAGAGTTGCTTTTTGCTCTTCAAGTTTGTTTTTATCATCATGTTGCTCTTGTAAAATCATTCGGTCTGCTTCTAACAAAGTGTTAACCGCAGATACACGATCGATAAAATCGCCAATACTTTTAGCCTTCAACACTACATCGAGATAACTTACTTCCCCACCATGTTCCTGAATTGCCCTTGCACGTTGTAGAAGAAGCTGATCACGTTCCTCTATTTTTTGCTCTAAGTCATTAATAGAATCTTTTAAAATATCAATCTCAGAATTGGTCTTATCAATTTTCTCTAATGCTTTTTTAATCTTATGATCTGTTTTGAGGATTTTTTTATCGAGTTTTGAGATTTGCTCCATAATATGATCCATTTTTGATTCATTCTTAGTAATCTTTTTTGATTTCTCTTGAATAGTAGATTGTAATTTCGATTCTTTTTTATTTAATTCCTGTTGTTGGCTTTTTAAATCCTCGATAGATTCTGCATTTGCTGTAACCGATGGAATTATCAATGTTATTGCTAATGCTGTGGCAATTGCGCTCGTTAAACTTCTCGACTTTTTGTTCAACTGGTGAACCCCCTATCACTATCAAATTTTTATCTCACATCTACGATTGATTACTAAATGTGAAAAGCTTTCATTAACTGTTTCTGTAAATCTCACTTTAAATTTTTAAGAATTTTCGTACGGACATGAAACTACCCCATATACCAATCAAAACGCCCATTAATAAGATCAATAAATCTACTTCAAAGATGAATGGTTTCGAATTAAGTAATTGGAAAATTTCACCTTGTAATTTTGGTGCAAGTGCATTGTAAATTTGAGTGTATAAAATGGATACAATTAAAATAGGAATAATTGATCCTAATAGACCTAACCACATACCTTCTAAAATAAATGGAATACGTACAAACCAGTTTGTTGCACCTACTAATTTCATAATCTCAATTTCTTTTCTTCTCGCTGTAATAGTAATCTTAATCGTGTTAGAGATTAAGAACATTGCAGTTAAAAGTAAAGCAATTATTAATACGATTCCTACGTTTCTACTAATATTTAAGAAGTTAAATAGTTTTTCAATTTTGCCTTTCCCATAAAGCACTTCATACGTGTTATCTAATGTATCAATTTGTTTTGCAACTTTTGCCGTTTGTTGAGGATTTTTGGCTTTTACATACAGTACATTTCGCAATGGATTACTTTGTTTGAAGAGACTTAAATCTTCACCAAAATCTTTGACCAATCCATTTAATTCATGTTCTTTAGATGAATATTTCATCGATTCGACACCAGGCATGTCTTTTATTTGCTGTTGTAAAGTTGCTTCAGCTTTTTCATCTGCTTTAAGGTCGATAAGGACTTTAATTTCGACATCATTTTCTAAATCATTGGCTACCTTATTTAAATTCATCATAATCACCATAAATACGCCAACCAATAATAATGTGACTGTTACTGCACTTACTGAAGCAAACGTCATCCATCCGTTTCTTCCAACCGACTTTATACTTTCTCTGAAGTGACGACCTAAAGTTCTAGCCTTCATAGCCGTAGTCACCTCCACGTTCATCGCGAACAATGAGTCCGCCTTCAATAGCAATTACTCGACGACGCATATTATTAACAATTTCTCTATTATGCGTTGCCATAATAATCGTAGTTCCGCGTGCATTAATTTCTTCAAACAGGTTCATAATATCCCAAGAAGTTTCTGGATCTAAGTTACCTGTCGGTTCATCCGCAATAACTACTTTTGGTACATTCACAATTGAACGAGCAATAGATACACGTTGCTGCTCCCCACCTGACAACTCATCAGGGAACATTCTAACTTTTTTCTTTAAACCAACTAAATCTAGTACATCCATTACGCGTTTACGAATTTTTGAAGGGTCTTCTTCAATTACTTCTAACGCAAATGCAACGTTTTCATATACATTCAATCTCGGTAATAGTTTAAAATCTTGAAAGACAACACCTATCTGCCTTCTTAAATGAGGGACTTCTTTGTTTTTTAATTTCGAAAGATTCATTCCATTGACAATAATCTCCCCAGAAGTGGCTTTTTCTTCACGATACATCATTTTAATAAATGTCGATTTACCTGCGCCACTAGGTCCAACGATATAGACAAACTCACCTTGTTTAATTTTTATATTAATACCATTGACCGCAACTACGCCATTGGGGTACTTCTTATAGACATTCTTCATTTCTATCATTTTTTGACCACCCATTTTATAGTAAAACTTAACCAATTCTATGTAAGCTTATTATAACATTGAATAATTTGTCTACCATTACAGTAATATTTCAAATCATTAAATATATTATTTTGTCATTACTTAGATAATATTACGGTAATTGAGCGAAAAAAGTCTGCAAAAAAGAGCGATTTAAAAGTGAAAAACCACTTTTAAGTCGCTCTTTTATACGTATTATGATTTATAGATTGTATCGAACAATCACTGAACCTGTTTTCGTTTCTCCTTCAATGGCTAATGATGATTGACTATCAATATTTTTGGAGAATTGAACGGTTTTTTGTAAAAATTGACTTTGTTCATTTATTCGTTGAACATCCGGTAAGCGAACATCCATTTTACCCAAATTAGATGAAACTTCACCATGTAAAGAAATTGTACTTGGAATATATATTTCTACAGTACCTGCAACAGTTTGAGCTTTAATACTTCTAGCATCGTCAGAACGTGTTGTCACAACAACGTGTCCATTCACAGAGTTTGCTTCAATTTCAGTTATTTCTCCATCAATGTAAATTCGTCCGTTTACAGTTTCTGCCTCTACTTCGTCGCCTTTAACCTCTCTTAACTCTATAGCTCCATTAGCAGTTTCTAGATCGAGTCTTCTAAAGTTTAGAGACTTACAGCTAATGCCACCATTCATCGTTTTGACTTTTAGTTTATCAAGATTAATGTTGTGAATACTAAAGCCACCATTAAATTGGTGAATTGATATCAGGCTATATTTAGTTTCTGGAATATATAATGTTACGTCAACGCGAATTTTCTTTGTCGTACTTATCACACGCAGTGTTCCATTATCATTTTTACATACAAATTGGCCTTCGAATTCTTTTTCAATATTGTCATTTAACTTTACAAAGGAGGGTTTTACTTGATATACAGCTTTTGCTTTTCCATCAAATGATGGTTTAATCTCTATATTACCATTTGGAATATCGATACTAATATTTTTGAAATCCGAAACTTCAATAATTTCTTCTTTTTCAAATGTAGTAGGATCCATAAACGTCTTCTCAAAATCAAATTCTTTTACCTTTGAAAGAGTTGTATTCATCAGATCAACAAATTTTGTGCTGAATTGCGTAAAATCCTTTTTCAAATCTTCAAAGAATGTATCATCTACTCTAGAAGATTGATTTTGTTTAAATTTTTCGTCTTGTTGCTTTGTAAAGTCTTCTTCGTTTGTATATGAGTCTGATTGAGATTGACTATTTGCGAATTGAGATTGTTCAGTTGTTGTATTTTGCTTTTGAGTATTCACAGATTGTGCTGCTGGTTGTTCCAGTTTCTCTAATAATACTAATGCTTCTTGAGCAGTGATGGTGCCTTTTTCAACTAAATTTAAAATGCGTTTACGTTCGTCTTGCATTTTACTGGCCTCCTTATTCGTATTACTTATAGTTACGAATCACTTGGAAAAAAGTTTCATATTATCCTGCGAAACCTGTTTTACTAACTCTGCTAGAGCGCCTTCCGTTAATGGTTTTGAGTTATCAAAAGTAATTACTACATTTTGTTCAAACAGATCTGCATCAGTATACACGGGTAGACGATTCTCTACATATTGGTCCCATTCCTTTTCATATGTTCGAAATGCTTCAGGGTGATGAAGTTGAAATCTTCGTTTCTCTTCTTCAACTTCTGGAATCATGATTTCTACATGATGAATACTCGATACGTTTAAGTCATCTTTTTCTACGAAATGGGCATCACTATAATATGTTGATACTTCTAAAACAACATCTAATCCTAGTTCAAGTTGATCTTGAATCAATCGACGTAATACTTGAACTTGTAATTCTGTCATTTGACGTACTTTCATAACTGTCGCAAAATCTGTCCCTGAAACTTCATGCGCATTAATGATTTCTTCCATGAGGATATCTGTCGTTTTAGGACTATCAATAAAAACAGCCCCTAATTCTTTTGCTAGAGCTTTACCAACTGTTGTTTTACCAACACTGTTGTAACCAGAAACAATAATTAGTCTTGCCATAAAGCTTCTATCTCCTTCTACACTACCTACACGTGGTTATTATTCTTAGTTGTAAGATTATCCATGGAATTACCTACTTTTTAGCACTCAACAAGGCTTCTTCCATGCGATTGCGATCGCGTTCTAAAATCTTTTTTAAATAGATACCTGTATAGGATCCTTCTGTCTCAGCTACTTGTTCTGGTGTTCCTTTTGCAATGACAGTACCGCCTTTATCTCCGCCTTCTGGACCCATATCAATAATATAATCTACGGTTTTAATGACATCTAAATTATGCTCAATAACCAATACAGTGTCTCCATTTTCAACTAATCGTTGTAAAACTTTTAATAGGCGGGCTATATCTTCTGTATGAAGACCTGTTGTAGGTTCATCTAATATATAAATAGACTTACCATTTGAACGTTTATGCAATTCCGATGCTAATTTAACTCGTTGTGCTTCCCCACCCGATAATGTAGTAGCCGGTTGTCCTAAATGGATATATCCTAAACCAACATCTACAATCGTTTGTAATTTACGAGCTATTTTCGGGATATTTTTGAAGAATTCCAATGCATCTTCAGCGGTCATTTCTAAAACATCTGCAATGCTTTTATCTTTATACTTTACTTCTAATGTTTCACGGTTATATCGTTTTCCATGGCACACTTCACAAGGTACATAAACATCTGGCAAGAAATGCATTTCAATTTTAATAATGCCGTCCCCACGACACGCTTCGCATCGGCCGCCCTTAACATTAAAACTAAAACGACCCTTTTTATATCCACGTACTTTCGCTTCATTTGTCACAGCAAAGACATCTCGAATATCATCGAATACACCTGTATATGTGGCAGGGTTAGAACGCGGTGTTCTTCCGATTGGCGACTGATCAATGTCGATTACTTTTTCTAATTGATCGATTCCTTCAATCTCTTTCACATCACCAGGCTTTATTTTTGAACGATTTAGCTTTTGCGCTAACGTTTTATATAATATTTCGTTAACTAATGTACTTTTCCCGGACCCTGAAACACCGGTAACAGCGATAAATACTCCTAAAGGAATATCAACTTTCACATTCTTTAAGTTGTTTTCTCTTGCCCCTTTAATCTTAAGATAACGGCCATCTGGTTTTCTCCGTTCAGATGGTATAGGAATATATCTTCTACCACTTAAATATTGTCCTGTAAGGGATTTTTTACTTTTCATCACTTGCTCTGGTGTACCCGCTGCGACGATTTCTCCCCCGTGTGCACCTGCTCCAGGACCTACATCGATTAAATAATCTGCTGCAAGCATTGTATCTTCATCATGTTCAACAACGATTAAAGTATTGCCTAAATCACGCATACTCTGTAATGTTGCGATCAATCGATCATTATCTCTTTGATGTAAACCAATTGATGGTTCATCTAAAATATACAGGACCCCTGTTAAACGAGAGCCGATTTGTGTTGCTAGACGAATTCGTTGGGCTTCTCCACCAGATAAAGTCCCTGCTTCACGATTTAAAGTTAAATAATCCAATCCAACATTGAGCAAGAAGCTAAGTCTCTCTTGAATTTCTCTTAAAATTAGACGTGCAATTTGCATATCCTTTTCGGATAGCTTTATATCTTGGATAAAGGCATAAGCCTCTTTAATCGAGTATTCTGTTACCTCGCCAATATGTTTATCTGCTATTTTGACTGCTAATGTCTCTGGTTTTAAGCGATGACCATGACAAGATGGACAAGGCTGTTTAGCCATATACTTTTCCATTTGTTCACGTATATAATCAGATGATGTTTCTTTGAATCGGCGTTCTATATTTCTTAAAACACCTTCAAATTGAATATCTTGGTCGCGTATATTACCAAATTCATTTTCATAATGGAAATGAATATAATCCTTTCCTGACCCATTTAAAATTTTATCCATTTGATCTTTTGGAATATTTTTCACAGGTGTATCCATATCGATTCCATAATGGTCGCATACACATTTTAATAATTGTGGATAGTATTGTGAACTAGTAGGAATCCATGGTACAATTGCACCTTCGTTTAAGGTTACATCCCAGTCTGGAATAACAAGTGATTCATCAACTTCGAGCTTCGTACCAAGTCCATCACATTTGGGACATGCACCGAATGGGCTGTTAAACGAAAACATACGAGGTTCTAATTCTTCAATTGAGAATCCACAAATGGGACATGCGTGATGTTCACTAAATAACAACTCTTCTATGCCCATTACATCAACCATAACTCGGCCATCTGCTAGGCGTAATGCAGTTTCTAACGAATCACTTAAACGTGACTCTACTCCTTCTTTTAAAACAATACGGTCAATAACCACTTCAATATTATGTTTTTTATTTTTTTCTAATTCAATATTATCGTCTAAATCACGAAGTTCTCCATCAACGCGTGCCCGTACATAGCCTTGCTTTTGTAAGTCTTCCAGTAGTTTTACATGCGTTCCTTTTCGACCTGATACCATCGGTGCTAATAATTGCAGCTTTGTACGTTCCGGATATTGCATGATTCGGTCAACCATTTGTTCAACTGTTTGTGATGTTATCTCAATGCCATGATTCGGGCAAATTGGCTTTCCGACACGTGCAAAGAGCAAACGTAAATAATCATAGATTTCCGTTACAGTTCCCACGGTTGAGCGTGGGTTTTTGCTTGTCGTCTTTTGATCAATTGAAATCGCTGGTGATAAACCTTCAATTGCATCAACATCAGGTTTATCCATTTGGCCTAAAAATTGTCTTGCATAGGCGGAAAGAGATTCAACATATCGTCTTTGTCCTTCCGCATATATCGTATCAAATGCAAGTGATGATTTACCTGAACCTGAAAGTCCTGTTATGACAACTAATTGGTCCCGCGGAATTGTGATATCGACATTTTTTAAATTATTTGCTCGTGCTCCTTGTACAACGATTTCTTGATTTTTCAAAATCCTCATCCTTCCGCTTTCAATTCTAAAATCGTATCTCGTAGTTCAGCTGCTCGCTCAAAGTCAAGCGCTCTTGCTGCCTCTTTCATTTCTGTTTCGAGTGATTCTAATAATGTTGTCTTTTCGGCTTTCGTCAACTTCTTACCATCAGTCACTTTTGTTAAGTACGATTCTGGCTCTTCTGCAGCTTGTGTTGCCCGAATGACATCACGAATTTCTTTCTGAATTGTTTTCGGTGTAATGCCATGTTTTTTGTTATATTCTATTTGAATGGTACGTCTACGATTTGTTTCATCAATTGCCTTTTGCATTGAATCTGTTATATGATCCGCGTACATAATTACATGACCATTTGCATTACGCGCAGCTCGACCAATTGTTTGAATAAGTGATCGTTCTGAACGTAAGAAACCTTCTTTGTCCGCATCTAAAATCGTTACTAAAGAAACCTCTGGAATATCCAACCCTTCACGTAACAAGTTAATCCCAATTAGAACATCATAAGTTCCTAATCTTAGTTCTCGAATAATTTCAATACGTTCTAAAGTTTTAACTTCTGAATGTAAATATTGAACTTTGATTCCCATTTCTTTTAAGTAATCTGTTAAATCTTCGGACATTTTTTTCGTTAATGTCGTAACAAGTACACGTTCGTTCCGTTCAATTCGTTGTTGAATTTCATCGATTAAATTATCAATTTGTCCTTCAATTGGGCGAACTTCAATTTCTGGATCTAATAAGCCTGTCGGACGAATAATTTGTTCAATTGGTTGAGGTGTATTTTCCAATTCATATGGTCCTGGTGTTGCAGATACATAAATAGCGTTATGAATATGCTTCTCAAATTCCTCAAATTTTAACGGTCTATTATCAAGTGCAGATGGTAAACGGAAGCCGTGTTCTACTAAAACACCTTTTCGTGCTTGGTCACCGTTATACATTCCACGAATTTGTGGTAAGGTGACGTGACTTTCATCAATAACTAATAGAAAATCTTCAGGGAAATAGTCTAATAATGTGTAAGGAGTAGCCCCTGCTTCACGTAATGTTAAATGTCGTGAATAGTTTTCAATTCCTGAACAAAAGCCCATTTCGCGCATCATTTCTAAATCATAATTAGTCCTTTGTTCCAATCGCTGTGCTTCTAACAATTTGTCTTCTGCACGTAGTTTCGCCAATCTTTCTTTTAGTTCTTCTTCTATATTTTCAATCGCTTTTAGTAATTTTTCTTCACGTGTAACGAAGTGGGAAGCCGGAAAGATAGCAATATGTTCACGTTCACCTAGCACTTCTCCTGTGAGTGCATCAATTTCTCGAATTCGATCTACTTCATCTCCAAAGAATTCAATTCGAATACAGCGTTCATCTTTAGAAGCCGGGAAAATTTCAACGACATCTCCTCGTACCCTGAACTTGCCACGTGTAAAATTAATATCATTTCGTTCATATTGGATATCTACAAGTTTTCTTAATAATTGATTTCGTTCAATTTCCATACCAGTTCGAATGGAAACAACCATTTCTCGATATTCTTCTGGGTTACCTAAGCCATATATACAAGAAACTGATGCAATAATAATGACATCATCTCTTTCGAACAAGGACGATGTAGCGGAGTGTCGAAGCTTATCAATCTCATCATTTATGCTAGCATCCTTTTCTATATATGTATCCGTTTGTGGTACATACGCCTCTGGTTGATAGTAGTCGTAATAACTTACAAAATATTCAACTGCGTTATTTGGAAAGAATTCTTTAAATTCGCTGTAAAGTTGACCTGCCAGTGTTTTGTTATGCGCAATGATGAGAGTTGGCTTTTTTACTTCTTTAATAACATTTGAAATTGTGAAGGTTTTCCCAGTTCCTGTTGCTCCTAACAATGTTTGTTCCTTTATACCTTGTCGTACACCCTCTACAAGTTCTCTAATCGCTGTTGGCTGATCCCCACTTGGTTCATAGTTCGAATGTAGTTCAAATTCTTGCTCCATTTATCTTCCTCCTTACACGTGCCATCTAGTAGCTATATTTTAACATAGCTGTTAAGAAATTTCGATAAATTTGCGAACGTACGTTTTATATCATTATCTCTTCTCTGTTAAGTTAAGCGGAGCATAATAATAGATTTTTAAGTTGAACAATTTTGCGAAAAAGTAAAATAAAAAAAGGTTTATTTAGAACGTTTTCCCCAAGCAAACGACTCATTCTGTCCAAGCAATTGGTTCATGCTCCCAACAAAATGAGCATTTTCACCATTTCAATTTGCCAAATACTGTATGTTAGTATAGGGAAAACAGCAAGACTTTGCAAACCTTTTTCCTTTAACATTTTGTAAAGGTTGGTGATTTCTCGCGTAACTTATCCTTATTACATATCACTTAGTCAAATCAACGTATCTTAAAGGAGGAAAAATAATGAATTACAAAATTGTTAAACTTTATGATTTTTGCTTGAATCCTAATATCTGCATGCTTAAACCAATAGTTTTAGAAGGACGTAATTATTCCCTCGTTTTTGAAACAAAAAGAATGTACGTAGTGCCTTGCACAGTAACTCGTTTAATAAATCGTATTTGTGCATCTTTAGGGACAACATTAGATGCCGCTTTAGATTACTCGAATAGTATTTTCAAAGATGCTCATATTAAAACGAATAAAGATGAAATTATGATTAAATTACCAATAGTATTATCTGTTATTAATCAATCATATATTCTCTTTCCTACTGCTTCACCAAGAAAAAAACACGCTGCATGGATTCTTTGGCAAAATTTCAGAGGCCATTCCATTATTGGTCAGCATGAAATTAGGCTTCATTTTAAAAATGATGTCTTTATAGATGAGCAGATTAGTTTTACAACGCTCTCTAGGCAACAATACTATTCCTCTATTTTATATTTTCGTCATATGGATGATATGTTAACGAATTATCAAAACCCATTACAAATGCTTTTTAATGCTCGCAGTGACTTATTTCTTGTGCCTTAGCTAAATAATAAGACAATAAATCTTCTACATGATTGCGCAGACGGATATTAGAATAACGCCGTGAATCTTGGGTACGTTTACGTATAAAAATATATTCTGAAAACAGATCATCCCGTTCACCACGGAATACCTGCAATTGATTTTGTCGTAAATATTTTTTTGCATCTGTCAGTTCTTTTTGAACGTATTTAATCGTCTGCTCGATTAACTTCAGATAAGGTTGTTTAAGTTTAAATGCTCCTTGTTCAAACGCTCGACAGTCATTTTGTAAAATTTGTAAAACCATAGGTAAGTAAATAACCTGTTCTAGCATTTGGATTGCTTCTTTTGACAAATTTAACATCATTCTACCTCCAAATAAAGAACAAATGTTCTATTTTAATTTTACAACCAATGTGGATTTTTAGCAAGTAATTTAGCGAATGAATGTTCTGGTTTTAGATAAGTTGTAGGTGTTGAGGTTTATTTCCTTTTTGATGGGATTTATTTCTTTTTCAAGGTTGTTGATTGCTTCTTTTGTGGAGAATGAAAAAGCCAACGAATTGTTGGCTTTTTTCCTTTAATTATAGTTGTGAGCGTAAGTAGGCATTGATAAATTGGTCGATGTCACCGTCCATAACGGCTTGGACGTTACCTGTTTCAGTATTGGTGCGGTGATCTTTCACCATTGAGTATGGGTGGAATACGTAAGAGCGAATTTGGCTACTCCAACCAATCTCTTTTTGTTCGCCACGAATATCATCTAAATGAGCTTGTTGTTCTTCTACTTTTAGTTGATACAATTTTGCTTGCAGCATGCTCATTGCTTTTTCACGGTTTTTAATTTGAGAACGTTCCGCTTGGCATGCTACGACAACTCCGGTTGGTAAATGGTGAATACGGACAGCAGATTCCGTTTTGTTGATATGTTGACCGCCTGCACCAGTTGAACGATACGTATCAACCTTTAAATCTTCGGGACGAATTTCAACAGCAATTTCATCCGTAAATTCTGGCATTACGTCACAAGAAACGAAGGATGTGTGACGACGACCAGCTGCATCGAATGGAGAAATACGAACTAGCCGGTGAACACCTTTTTCCGCTTTTAAATAGCCATACGCATTATGGCCTCTAATTGCAAGCGTTACAGATTTAAGGCCTGCTTCATCACCTGGTAAATAGTCCAATGTTTCCACTTTAAAATCATGTTTTTCAGCCCAGCGTGTATACATACGTAAAAGCATTGTACCCCAGTCTTGTGATTCTGTACCACCAGCGCCTGGATGTAATTCTAAAATGGCATTGTTTTGATCATATGGATCACTCAAAAGTAATTGTAATTCGAATTCAGCTGTACGATTAGTGAATTCTTTCATTTCATCGCCAAGTTCTTGTAGCAATTCTTCATCAGGTTCTTCTTTCAATAACTCTAATGTCATTTCGAGATTTTCCTGTGTTTCTACTAATGTGTAAAATTCATTGACGATATCTTTTAAACCTTTTGATTCGTTAATGATTTTTTGAGCATTATTTTGATCATCCCAGAAGGATGGTTCAAGCATTAGTTCATCAAGTTCTTGTATACGAGCCTCTTTGTTTTCTAAGTCAAAGAGACCCCCTAAAGTCTGTTAATTTTTTAGCGGTATTATCTAACTCATTTCGAACATCTGATAATTCGATCATTTTTTATTCCTCCAAAATTATTTCATATTTATGTGTATACTCCATGTTCGCGGGAAAGGTTAAATGTTTAACCATTTATTTGTCGCGGACGATTAAGAGCATTATTAGTAATTATTTATCTAAGTTTATAGCTTATTTTGTAGTGATAAGCTGGATTAAGTTAGTGTGCGTTTTATAACTTGAGAATTGTTTTTTGCGCAACTCGGAGACTGTTTGTCACAATTCGGACTCCTTTTTGCACAACTCGGACTCCCTTTTGCACAACTCGGACTCCCTTTTGCACAACTCACGCTTCTTTTTGCACAACTCGGGCTCCCTTTTGCACAACTCAGGCTCCCTTTTGCACAACTCACGCTTCATTTTGCACAACTCACTCCTTTTTGCACAACTCAGGCTCCCTTTTGCACAACTCATGCTTCTTTTTGCACAACTCAGGCTCCCTTTTGCACAACTCAGGCTCCCTTTTGCACAACTCGGGCTCCCTTTTGCACAACTCACTCTTCATTTTGCACAACTCAGGCTCCCTTTTGCACAACTCGGGCTCCCTTTTGCACAACTCGGGCTCCCTTTTGCACAACTCAGGCTCCCTTTTGCACAACTCACTCCTTTTTGCACAACTCAGGCTCCCTTTTGCACAACTCACGCTTCTTTTTGCACAACTCAGGCTCCCTTTTGCACAACTCGGGCTCCCTTTTGCACAACTCACGCTTCTTTTTGCACAACTCAGGCTCCCTTTTGCACAACTCACTCCTTTTTGCACAACTCACGCTTCATTTTGCACAACTCAATTCCATCCATCTCCATGAAGCAGCTATGCATTTATAGAAAGGCATAAAGGAGTTGTCCGAAAATGAGTTTTCGGACAGCCCCTTTGTAAGTGACACTCTGAAGTTACGAGAACTTAGGGAGTGTGCGATATGAATCTTTTAAGATGCTATTGAATAGCACCATGACAGTTTTTGTATTTTTTACCGCTACCACATGGACATAGGTCATTACGGCCAACTTCTTGTTTTTTACGGATTGGTTTACGTTTAGCAGGACCATTTTCTTCAGTTTTTGGATTAACAGCTTCACCTTTTGCCACTTCTTCACGTTCTAAGTTGCTACGGATTTCAGCTTTCATCGCATATTTTGCAACATCTTCACGGATGGCATCAACCATTGCTTCGAACATTGCAAAACCTTCAGATTGATATTCGCGAAGTGGATCTGTTTGTGCATACGCACGTAAGTGGATACCTTGACGCAATTGGTCCATAGCATCGATGTGGTCAATCCATTTAGAGTCAATTCCTCGAAGTAAGATAACTTTTTCGAACTCACGCATACGTTCTGGAGAAAGTTCTTCTTCTTTGCGGTCATATTCTTTTTTCACTTCAGCACGAAGATATTCGATGATATCTTCTGGAGATTTACCCGCAAGACTATCAGCAGTTACGACACCTTCAGGAAGTAAGTTAGCTGCTACAAAGTTTGCTAGGCCAGTTAAGTTCCAGTCATGTGCATTTTCTTCTGCAGTATAAGAATGAACAGCATTTACTAAAACTTCATCGATCATGGATTCAACTAAGGCACGCATATTTTCAGTTTCTAGCACTTCATAACGTTCTTTGTAGATGATTTCACGTTGTTGACGTAAAACATCATCGTATTGCAATAAACGTTTACGAGCATCAAAGTTATTACCTTCAACACGTTTTTGTGCAGATTCTACAGCTCTAGAGACCATTTTAGATTGGATTGGTTGAGAATCATCCATACCTAATTTTGTCATCATATTTTTCATGCTTTCAGAACCGAAACGTTTCATCAATTCATCTTCAAGTGAAAGATAGAATTGTGTTACACCAGGATCCCCTTGACGTCCGGCACGACCACGTAATTGGTTATCGATACGACGTGATTCATGACGTTCTGTACCGATGACAGCTAAGCCGCCAAGTTCAAGAACACCTTCACCAAGTTTGATATCCGTACCACGACCGGCCATGTTTGTTGCGATAGTAACCGCACCTTTTTGACCTGCTTCTGCTACGATTTCAGCTTCACGTTCATGGTTTTTAGCGTTCAAAACGTTATGAGGAATACCACGTTTAGACAATAAGTGTGAGATTAACTCAGAAGTTTCAATAGCAACGGTACCTACAAGAACTGGTTGACCTTTTTTATGACGCTCAGCAATATCATTAGCTACAGCTTCGAATTTCCCTTGCATTGTAGCATAGATTAAATCTGGGCGGTCATCACGAGCAATCGGTCTGTTCGTAGGAATAACAACAACGTACATATTGTAAATATTACGGAATTCTTCTTCTTCCGTTTTAGCTGTACCTGTCATACCTGATAATTTTTCATACATACGGAAGTAGTTTTGGAATGTGATTGTCGCCATTGTCATAGATTCGTTTTGAATTTCTACGCCTTCTTTTGCTTCAATCGCTTGGTGAAGTCCTTCTGAATAACGACGACCTTGCATAATACGTCCAGTAAATGAATCGACGATTAAAATTTCACCATCTTGTACTACGTAATCGACATCCAAATGCATACTTGCGTGTGCTTTCAAAGATTGGTTGATGGCATGGTTTAAACCAACATGAGTCAAATCAAACAAGTTATCAATATTAAAAGCTCTTTCAGCCTTTTCAATACCTTGTTCGGTTAATGTAACACCTTTTGTTTCAACATCATAATTGAAATCTTCATCTTTTTTCAATGTACGGACAAAAGCATTGGATTGTTTATAAAGAGCAGCTGACTTATTAGCTTGACCAGAAATGATTAATGGCGTACGTGCTTCATCGATTAAAATTGAGTCAACTTCATCGATTACAGCATAGTAAAGAGGACGTTGAACACGTTCTTCTTTGTAAAGAACCATATTATCACGTAAGTAGTCAAAACCAAGTTCATTGTTTGTACTATAAGTAATATCGCAAGCGTAAGCTTCACGTTTTTCATCTTTTGACATGTTATTTAAGTTAACACCAACTGTTAAACCTAAAAATTCATATAATGGACGCATTGTTTCAGCATCACGAGTAGCTAAGTATTCATTGACAGTAACAACATGTACACCTTTATGAGTAAGTGCATTTAAATATACAGGTAAAGTTGATGTTAATGTTTTACCTTCACCAGTTTTCATCTCTGCAATGTTACCTTCATGTAAAGTCGCGCCCCCCATAATTTGTACAGGGTAAGGATACATGCCAAGTACACGTCTTGAGGCTTCACGAACAACGGCAAAAGCTTCTGGTCGAATACTGTCTAAATCTTCACCGTTTGAATAACGTTGATAAAATTCTTCTGTTTTTGCTTTTAATTGTTCATCAGAAAGTTTTTCCATATCTTTAGCAAATGCTTCTACTGCATGTGCAACTTTTTCTAAGTGTTTAAGTTCTTTTTTATTTGGATCAAAAATTTTATTCAATATGCCAGGCATCGATTTTCACATCCTATATAGTCTCAACCCTTATTTTAACACTGTTTGATATTTTAGTGCAAACGAACGATAACTATTAATCTTTCTTATTTGCTGTATGAAAGGACTTTCCACTTAAAACACAGAAAAAAAGCCTATTTTCTCTGTAAATTGTTCACTGTTTTCCCGTAGAAACTAGCAATTCTATATTTTATAATCCCCACAAATTTTAATAAACGTTAAATAGATTAAATAAGATTTTAGTCGCATAAACTAAAAAGGAGATTACTAGAAGAAGGTTAGGTTCTACATACTTTCATAGGAAAATAAAAAAGAAAGGAAGAGATACAATGCGAAGATTATTGAGATGGTGTTTGGGTATTTTTATAATTATTCTAATCATAACTGGCATCATTGCTTATTCCGTTTATGATCAGGCTATGTCAACTTTTGATGAAATTCATACACCTGTCGAACGAAATTCCAGTATATCAAGAACAGAACCCGTTGAATTAGAAGAACGACAACCGTTTTCCATCCTACTACTTGGGGTAGACGAGCGACAAAGAGATAGAGGACGCTCTGATACAATGATTGTCTTATCTGTCAATCCTCAAACTAATAGTACGTTAATGGTGAGCATTCCTCGTGACACGTATACACAAATAGTAGGAAAAAATATAAAAGATAAGATTAACCATGCCTATGCATTCGGCGGAATCGAGATGTCGATGAACTCTGTTGAAAAATTATTAAATATTCCAATTGACTACGTAGCAAAAGTAAATATGGAAGGCTTTGAACAAGTGATTAATACAGTTGGTGGCATACAGATTGAAAATGCACTCGCTTTTCAAGAAGGTAATTACACTTTTAAAAAAGGTGACATCACTTTAGATGGAGAGGCTGCTTTAGCCTATGTACGAATGAGAAAAGAAGATCCTCAAGGTGATTTTGGAAGGCAAAATCGGCAGAAACAAGTCATTCAAGCCGTTATTGAAGAAGGTACATCTTTGAAAACATTATTAAAATATCAAAATATATTTGACATTCTTGGCAATAACATTTCAACAAATCTTACATTTGATCAAATTAAAGAATTGCAGCAAAGTTACAGAGAATCGTTAAGCAATATTCAACAAATTCATTTTGAAAAAGGAAAAGGCAAAACAATTCATGGTGTTTGGTATTATATGATGGACTCAAATGAGTTAACAGAAGTTTCTAATACGTTAAAAAAACATTTACAGATAGATTCCAAATCATAAAAGGAAACCCAGCTGTCTATTTTAAACAGCTGGGTTGTATATTAGTAACCGATAAGGGGTTACACATGAACTAATTTGTTTCGATAAGACCGTATTTTCCGTCTTTTCGTTTATATACAATATTGGTTGCATCAGAGTCGGCATCAGTGTAAATGTAGAAATCATGACCAAGAAGATTCATTTGAAGAATAGCTTCCTCCTGATCCATTGGTTTTAAAGAGAATTGCTTTGTACGAACTACTGAGAAATCTTCTTCTGTATCCGTAGCAACTGCTGTAGGTGCCTTTTCAGCTTGAACATTTGCAAAGTATACGCCCACACCTTCACGATCACGGAATCTGCGGTTTACTTTTGTTTTATGTTTACGAATTTGGCGTTCCAGTTTACCAGTGATTAAATCAACGGCTGCATACATATCAGCATTACGTTCTTCAGCTCGTAAAGTTAAATTTTTCATCGGAATTGTTACTTCTACTTTTGTACTTTTGTCATTGTAGACTTTCAAATTCACATTAGCTGTAGCTGTTAGATCATTATTGAAATAACGTTCTAATTTTTGAATTTTTGACTCAACATACTCTCGAATTGCTGGAGTTACCTCAATGTTTTCACCACGAATGTTAAATGTTAGCATGTAAACTCCTCCTTTATTCAACCATACTTACATATTCTACATTACCCTAAAAAACCCTTCTTGAAACATAAAAAAACATTTTATTTTTTACATATTTTTGAACAGAAATATCATAGATTTTGTCTTTTTTCCTCAAAAACCTCTTTCTTTCGTCGCAATTTTAACTCCGAAATAATCAATTCTTGATGTTGTTCGACATTATTCATATCAATGCCATAATAATATCCATCACCAAATGCCTTTTTCCAGCGAATATTCCCTTTGACATTGATAGGCTTCGAAAATAATATAAATGACAAATCTAAATCATACATTTCACTATTAGAAGATAAGTCAACTTCTGTAAACATCTTCAAACCACTTGGGCTAATATCGATGATCTGTCCTTTTCGAAAGATCATCATTCCATCCCTTTTAAAACTATAAGTAACCGGTACTTCATGAATTAAAACATGCCGAAAATATTCCTTGCGTCGATATTCCAACCAATCCACCGTCCTACCTTATATGTATGAACATACTGTCCTGTCTAATACTTCTATTTTTAATATCGAATATTAAAAGTAAATATTTAGAAATTTTGATGAAGAGATGGCATATTTTGATTGGTCTGATGTTTTGTTTTTTATTTAATATGCGAAGTAGGGAGTTTTACACATTTAATTTAAAAATGCATAAGCATTCGTAAGGGCAAACTAACCTTTTGAAGTGTTTTATATGACGTAAATTACTGAGAGAGCGAATACAATTTAAAATGGAGCGAATAAGTCTGTGGAGAGAGCGAATAAAACTCTCAAACTAGCGAATAAATCAGTTGAAAGAGCGGATAACCATTGAATACCAGCGGATATAATGGGAGAACCTTAAGATATTAAAAAAGCTTTCCTCTCTATAAATAAGAGAGGAAAGCTTCCTTGCGTGTAATATTTATTTTTCCAAACCATCAATGACATCATAGATTGCACGGAAATATTGATAGCGAGCTAATTTTGTTCTATCGATTAAGGAAGCTAGTGTGATTTCTGAGCCATCGACAAGTCTTGGTGTGTTTAGTTGTTTAAATAAAGTCACTAATTCACCCATTTTTTTAGTAATCGTAGTGTTACAAGGCTCAGTATGGTCAGTACAAGCAGCAATGTTGCCATTTTCATTTTTCATTTCAGAAGTCCAATCATCAACTTGTTGAACACCAGTTTCAAAATTCGTTAAGTCATCAATAGCTTTTTGAGTTTGAGTTGATTTTTGAGTTTTACTATCCACTAAATATCCTTTAAGTGTATCTACATTTTGAAGATATATTCTTTGCTCTATCGGCATTACATTTAACGTTTTGGTTGCATCAATAACACTTTTAACATAACCAGTTGATTTTGGTTTAATAGCCGCGATTTTTTTATCTAATGCTTGTGCAGCTTTGATGTTGTTAGTTTCGTTTAATAAGCCTTTTTGTTTATCAGTTAAACCATTGGAATCTCCAGGATTAGCAGGTTGAACTTTATTTTGTACAATATCCTTTTGATCTGAACCAAGCTTGTTATAAAGCTGAATAGCATTTAGAATTTCAGAACCTACGTCTTTCTTAGAATACTTATTATTACCTTTATAATATCCAGTATAAGGGGATTTAATTAAATCTGAATCTGAATCTTTAATTGTAGTAGTATCAGGAATGTCCGCATCTTGTATTTTCTTTAAAGTTTCTACTATTTCCACAACTGGAGCATATTTATTGTAGATTTTCATCACATCATCATCGACTAGTGATTTTGCTTTTGTACTTAATTTCTTATACTCTAATACAGCATTAGCTATATCAGAATAAGGAACTGAATCTCTATCTAACCATGCCACAATCACAGTCCCATTAATTGTTCCACCATTGATAAGTGTTTCGAAATCTTCTGCGGCTTTTTTTGGAGTCTTATAAATATCTTTATTTACTGCACCATCTTGCCCATCAATATTAGAAGTAACATAATATTGAGCAGTTTTGTCCAATCCACTCAATTTCATATCTTTTAAAGCATCATATGCTGTTTTCACCTTTTTTAAATCCGCCACATATTTATCATTAGTTTTGTCAAGTTTTTTAAAGGCTTTGTCGACTTTTTGAGCTGCTTTGATTTCTTTTTCGTGTAATAAATACTTATAAGAATTACTACTGTTGATTTTGGCTGTTACCATTGCTTTTGGATCTTTTGAAAGTTTTTTGTAAATGGCAATAGCTTTTAGCATTTTGTCAATGTCTGAATCAACGTATTTTCCATCTTTATCAGAATCTATTTCTCCTGTTAATGACATAATTTCTGCAATTGGTGCATAAGCATTATATTTTGTAAGAACCCCTTGATCCAGAACAGCTAATTGAGCTTCATTTAAATTATTGTATTGATCAACGACACCATTATTGCCGTTTTTAATTTGATTATCAATTGAATTATCGTTAGGCAATAAATTTACTTTATTCACAAAATTATCAACATCTTTAATAATTTTATCCATGTTATAGCTATTTTTAAGAGCCTTTATATCATTTTCATGAACGACATAAAGTTGGACTGGCTTTCCTGCTTTGTCAAACTTATAGTACAGTACAATGGCATCTTTGATATATGTTTTACTTGAAGGTTTTAGTGCTTCATATTCTTTATCGATTTCTTGTGCTTTTAAGAAGTTTTTAATTTCTCCATCGCTCATTGGAATAGACGGGTGAACAATTTCTTTTTCTTCATATTTTTCATCTTTATGTTTTCCCTTATATCGATCTTCATAATAATAGTCTTTTTGTGATGAAGGAGCCTTCTTTAAAATTGAAACTTGCGTTGAGTCTAATTGTTGGAAATAATCGATAGCTTTATAAATCAATTTAATATCGTTTGGATTTGAAATTTTTATTGGTTGCCCATATCTAGAATTAGAAACAGTGTATCCAACTTTATATTTATTCGAATCTGCTAAATATTCATCTCTTCTTTTACAATTATCTTTATATTCATTTTTTACATTTTGATCAGAACTATCTTCGGCTTTTTTACAATAAAAACTGTCTTTTACATAATCAAAATCTACATTTTCTTCATTAAATAACTTACCATATGAAACATATAACGTTTTTGCAATGTCTTGAATTCTTAACACTAATATAAATTTGTTATAATCAGCCAAGGTTTCATCCTTAATCAAATCTTTTAACGGAAATTTATATTTAGTGCCAAATTTATTGTAGTTAACTAAATCGTAATATTGAGCTTCAAGATTTCGAACCATTTCCATAGTCGGTGTACCATTAGATTTACTGACCTGAGACATTTTATCTACACTTGTTTCAAATTCCTCAGCCTTTTTAATTGGTACACTATATAGTTCTTCTACCCTATCAAATTCATCTTTATGGGTAACGTATTTTTGTGCAAACGGTGCAGAAACATACATTTCACGATAGATATCGATTAATTCTAATTCATATTTGTCATCTGTTGGTTTGATTTTTTCATAAGCCTTGTCAATTGCTACTGCATCTAAAATATTTTTTGTCTCGTATAAGAATGGGAATTTCTTACGATCTGCAGCATCAATAATCATTTTAGGATCAGGCTTTAATGCATTATAGGCAATCGTTGCTTTTTGAATATAATACACATTAGTTGGTGTAATATATTGTGAGCTCGTATCTACTCCAATAATAAGATTAAGTAATTTATCAACATTTGATACTGGCGCATATTCATTGTATTTTTTCATGACTGCTTTATCTACTAAACTACTTGCTTTAGGATTAGTACTAATCTTCGTATTATAGTCTGTAACGGCATCCTCTACATCTGCAATCTTACTATTTTTACTTAGTTTATTGACTTTTGTTTCAAAATCATTAGCAATCGTTTTTTCATCTTTATATGTGTTTTCTAAATCTGCGATTTTATTTTTATTTACCACATACTTTTGAACATCAGCTAAAGCATCATCATATACTTCATATACTGCTTTAGCATCTTTGGGATATGACTTGCTTGATTTCTTTAATTTTAAATAAGCACTATCGATTTTTTGTGCTGACGTAATATTTGATTCATCCGCTACAAGATCAGCGAAAGAAGGATACTTTGCATCCACAATTTGTTTTTGTGGAGTTCCTAATTTTTTATATGCTTTAATAGCTGACGTAATATTAGCAATTTGTTTTGCTGTATAAGGATCTTGAACAGAAGACGGAAGTTTATCAATTAACTTTAAAACATTTGGTACTTTTGCATATTCGATATACGTCTTTAATACATTTTTATCAACAAGTGCTAGCCAAGATGGTTTTGCTGAAATGGTATTGTACTGACTGATTACTTTATCAATAGCTATTTTTGCATCGTTAGCACTTGGAATTGAATTCACACTATCTGAAAAATCATCAACTGCTGTTTTAGCAGCATCATAACCGGCCGCATTTAATTTAGCTTCAATGTCGTTAGTTTTTACAACTACAAAACGTTTCACTTCTGGTGAGGCGTTATTATACGTATCCTTTACTTTCAATAAATCTAAAAAGTAACTTGGTTTGCTACTATTTTTTAAAGCTGAATCATAGCTTTTATCAATTGATTGTGCGTTTGAAATATTTTTAGCTTCTGACAAATAATCTTTTGCATTATTACTAGTTAAACCATTTCGCACAATTGATTTTTGGTCAGAACCTAACTTATTATATTGTGTTAATAAATCAGCTAATGTTGATACTTCAGATGTTTTTAAAGATCCTGGTGTTAAACTATTTAACGGACTTAAATTTAAATCTTTTAAATTATCTACAAGGGCAGGTATTGGCGCAAATTTGTTATAAGTTGTAATAGTCTTTTTATCTACTAAATCGATTGGTGCTAAATCTGGATATTTAGCTATACTTGCGTTTTTGGGTTTTTGAAGCTCTGTATACAGCTTTATTACCCCATTATCCCCATCTATATCAGTACTACTTGAACTATTACTTGATAATCCATTGACTTTTTCAGTAAAAGTATCTGCCTCTGTTTTTTGAGAAGAATACGCATTATCAATATTATCAATTACTGCAAAATCTTCCTCTGGGATAAAGTCTTTCAATTTATAATCTTTTTTGTCAGTATAAGATATAGTTTTATCTGCTACTGGTTCGTATTCATTGAAATATAAATCATATAAATCTTTAGCCTTGGCTTTAGCAAGTGGTTGTAATGCTGAATATTTTTTCTCAATACCTGCAGCTATTTTTATTAAATCTTCCAAAGCTAAATAACGTTTAAGATTATTTCTCGCTGTTTCTTTTTTTTCCTCGTCTGTAGTATTAGTATTACTACTATCAGCTGTTAATAAATCATCCAACAATGTTTTCTGAGCACCAGATAATTTATTATATGCGTTAATAATAGTTAAAATTTTTGTTCCATCTTCTGGTGTTGTGTTTGAAGAAGTGTCTGAACCATTATTTGTATTTGACTCGTTAGTCGAACCTGCCTCTAAAGTCCTAAACACCAATTTTTTTGTTTCAACGACATCTGAATAGTAACTTAGTTTTTTCAGTGTTGTGCTTGGGACAGCTGCTTTGGTGATGCTGTCTAGGTTGTCATATTGCTTTTCTAGGGCTACTGATTTGGTTGTGAAATTTGTTTTGTTTAAGGTTGCGACACTTTTGTTGAATGCGTCGACTTTTTTTAGGTATGGTTGGATGTTTTTCCAATGTTTTTTTAGTGTTGAATAGTTTGTGACTTTCTTTTTGTCTGTTTTTGATAGTTTGTTGTAGGCACTCAAGGCAGATTTTGTTTTTAGGACATAATCTGATTTTTTTGAATTAATCGCTTTGATTTTTGTAATTACTTGCTTTGCTTTTCTATTTTGTACAGTAGTCCAATGTTTTTTTAGTGTTCCATAGTTGTAGACCATCTTTTTATCTTTACTAGATAGTTTTTTATACGCATTTACCGCTGATTTTGTTTTTGTTACATAGTTTGATTTTTTGGGATTGATGGCTTTGATTTTTGCGATTACTGACTTTGCTTTGGCGCTAACTTTTTTCGATGAAGTTGTTTTTGCATATGCTAACTCTGGATTCGCTGCTGTTATAAGCGTCGGTACGATTAACGCAGCTGCTACACCCATTGAAACGAATGATTTGAAACGCACATGAATCCTCCCTTTTCTAAATCTATTATTATAGTAATTTTACACTTAGCTTTTTTAAACAAAAATCTATAAAATCTTTATAATCTTAATATCGGCTTTAGCATTTACATTTTTAGAGGAGAAGTAATTTCATTACATACCGATAAAAACTTAATAATTTACATAAAAAATTCTCACAAAGAATATTTCTTTTGTGAGAACTACCGTAATCATTCTATATATTCTCTTTCACTTCTTGGCGTCTTCGTAATTTTAATTCTGAAATAATTAATTCCATTAACGCTTCATCTGCTTCTAGGTCAATACCATATAAATAATCATCCATTTGTAACTTTTTCCACTTAATCATACCTTCTACAGAAATTGGTTTTGCATAGAGCATAAAGTTTAACTCCACTTTTAATGGATGTTCGTCCATCGGTAAACTGTCAGGTATTGCAATCCTTACACCACTAGGACTCAGGTCTACCAAACGGCAAAGTTTAGTTTCTACTAATACTTTCTCCTCTTTGTTTACAGAAGAAATTTTACACTTTGCCATTACATCTCGTTCAAGTACATGTCGAAATGATTCTTTACGTTTATATTGCACTTTTTCTTCACCTGCGTTCATAAAAATTTACATTTTTGTATGCGACTTTTTATTTTTTACTCTACATAGCTTTAAACTGCGACTCATTAATCTCTAAATTTATTTCCTCTGAAAGTATATACTATTTAGAAGAAACTGTTAACCGAATATTATAAAGATACTATGGTTAATCTCATTTTTTGTAAATAAAAACCCCAAATCTATACAGACAGGGGGGATTTATCAGCTTAGTAATTTTTCAACAACTTTCATCGTTCAGCTTTTCAAAGGCCTCTTGAATCGCTAATAACTTTTTATCGGCAATTTCCGCAGTTTCTCCTACTACACCGAAATAGTATTTACACTTTGGTTCTGTACCGGATGGACGGATGGCGATCCAAGATTCATCTTCTAATTTAAACTTTAAGACATTTTCTTTTGGTAAGAATAAGTCTTCGCTATAACCATCTGCAAAATTTGCTTTGCCTGTTAAGTAATCTTCTACACAATTTACGTTTATATCAGCAATGTTTTTGGGAGAATGGCGTCGTAATTTTTCCATAATAACGGCTATCTGTTGTTGACCACTTTGCCCTTTGAATACTTTTGACACGAGTGCTTCTCGGTGATAGCCGTATGTTTGGTACAACTCCTCTAAGGCATCTAATAATGTCTGTCCCGCCTTTGCATAATATCCTGCAATCTCTGCAATCAACACCGCCATTTGTACAGCATCCTTGTCTCGCACATAACTTTTCACGAGATAACCATAGCTTTCTTCATACCCAAACAAATAGCTATAGTTGTTGGTTGTCTCAAATTCATGGATTTTCTCTGCGATATATTTAAAGCCTGTTAAGGTATTAATCGTGCCGATATTGTATCGACTTGCTATTTTTGCGCCTAGTTCAGAAGTGACGATTGTTTTGATCAAAACTGCATTAAACGGTAATGTATTCTTTTCTAGTTTTGCTTGGATTAAATAATCAGTCACTAAAGCTCCCACCTGATTCCCTGTTAACAACTCATAGCCATCTTTTGTTCGAACTGCAACACCTAGACGATCGGAATCCGGATCTGTTGCTAATAGTAAATCCGCTGAAACTTTTTTTCCTAAATCTATAGCCATTTCGAAAGCAGCTGGACTTTCTGGATTTGGATATGTAACAGTTGGAAAATCCCCATCTTGAATGATTTGTTGTTCTACTACATGAACATTTGTAAATCCCGCATTTGCTAGCCCTTGCATAACTGGGATATACCCAATTCCATGAAGGGGTGTGTAAATGATGGATAAATCCTTTTTTACATCAGAGCGTTCCGAAATCGTTTGTAAATTTTGCTGAAAAGCTGTATCGATATCCTCTAAAATTTCAGAATGGAGTTCAGCTTGTTTCAATGCTTCTAAATCAGCTACCTGAATCGCAAAAATATCATCGACATTGTCCATCATATGAACAATCATATCGACATGGTGTGGCGTTAGTTGTGCCCCATCTTCTCCATAAACTTTAAATCCGTTATACTCTTTTGGATTATGACTAGCCGTAATCATCACGCCCACATAGGCATGTAAGTGACGGATGGCAAAAGATAGCTCAGGTGTTGGTCGCATCTCGGAAAATATAAAAGTCTTCACCCCATATTCACCGAGAACTTTCACCGTTTCTAGCGCAAATTCTTTGGAAAAATGGCGATTATCGTAAGATATGACAACCCCACGTTGCTTAGCTTCTTTTCCATGGAAAGCGATGATTTGTGCTAGACCAAATGCTACACGTCTAATGGTAAATATGTTAAGGCGATTCGTGCCAGCTCCTAGTAAACCACGCATTCCCGCAGTACCAAATTGGAGATATTGATAGAAGCAATCGTTTATCTCTACAGGGTTATTTTCCATAGAAGAAAGTTCCTGTTTTAAATACTGTGGGACATTCGCTGACTGCCATTTTTTATAAAGAATAGTCGGTTGCATGTATATATTCCCCTTTAATCTTTCGTATATTGATCTTATATAGTTCAAGTTATGGAGAAAGAGCAGCATTTATACCTATTGAAAATGCTATACAAAATAAACTTGATAGAATGGAGCATGGTGTTATTCAAATCTGTAAACAAAAAAATAAGAGAGGATAAAATTTATCCCCTCCATTTTAAAATATTCAATTATCTATATTTTAAATTTTTGAACTTGTTCTTGTAATTGAATAGCGTTAGATGTCAATGATTTAGCAACTGAATTGATTTCACCAATAGTCGCAGCTTGTTCTTCCGTTGCCGCAGCAACTGTTTCAGTACTACTTGCTGCCATATCTGCTGCTTGTGCCATTTCTTGAACGGATGCAGCAACTTCTTCAGATGCAGCGGATACTTCTTGTGTTGCAGCGGATACTTGTTCTACTTTTTGAGCCATTGTATCGACAGAAGTTAAGATTGCATTGAATGATTGTTGTGCTTCATGTATTAAATCCACACCATCATTCACATTCGAAACAGTTAATTCAACCGCTTGTTCTACATCTACTGTGTCTTTTTGAATGATATCTGTTAAACGAACAATTTGTTCTGCAGATTTTTTAGATTCCTCTGCAAGTTTTCGAACTTCATCTGCTACCACTGCAAATCCTTTACCATGTTCACCCGCACGTGCCGCCTCAATAGCTGCATTGAGAGCTAGTAAATTTGTTTGGTCTGTAATTGCTGTGATTACCTTTGTGATATTACCAATTTTTTCGGATTGTTGACTTAACTTGCGAATTTTTTCTTTTGTGTCTGTTGATGATTCTTGGATAACTTTTAATTGTTTAAATGTAGTACGTAATGTTTGATGGCCTTGTTTAGCAACGGTTTGTGCTTCTATAGCGCCACCATGTACTTCTTGTGTAGAACTTGCAATCATTTGTACACTACTTGCAGTTTCTTCTACTGCAACTGCACTTTCTTTTCCTGTTTCAGCAGCTGAGTGTGCTCCTTCAGTAATCATTTCCAATTGCTTCGCTACATCTTGTGAAGCTGTAGCCACTTCATCTGTACTAGCTGTAAGTTCTTCTGCAGCAGCTGTTGTTTGTTCAACATTCGACATTACATTAGCTATTAATGATTGTAAGCTTTTCTTCATTGTATTAAACGATTCCGCTAAAGAATGAATCTCATCTTTAGAATTTACAATGATATCAGGCTCTGTTAAATCACCTTGTGCAATAGTAGAAGCAGCTTCTTTCAGTGCATTTACTGGTTTAGCAATATTTCTAGTTATGTATAATGCACACACAATTGCGACTAACAATGCAATTAGAGCTATAGTTATCATAAACGTAATCCCTTTATGTATCTTTACTTCCGCATCTTGTTGACCTATTTTTATTTGTTCCGTTTGGTAATCGACAACTTTGTCTACACTCATTTGAATGGCTTCATTTGCTGGTCGAATTCCACTATCAATTATTTCAAGTGCTTTATCGTGTTTATCATTTTTCACCATATCAATAATACTTTGTGAGCTTGCCAAAAATTTCTCTTGATTTTGCTCAATAATTTGAAGTTCTTGCTTCATATTCTCTGTATAAAATTTGGTTGAAAGATCGTCTGCTTTCGTAGAAATAATTTCCTGTTGTTTTTTTAGATTATCTAGTGTTCCTTGTTCCGGATCTAATACATAAGATCGCATATATACCCCTTGCATCGCTGAAGCATATTGTACATCCTTTACCTCTGTAATCTTCGCTACTCGGTCATTTAAAATGTCAGAATAAGTATTTTTGACATTCATTAATTGTATATATCCTGTAACTGCAACAATTGCTATAAACGCTATTAATATAAAAAAGACAGAATATAGTTTTTTACTAATACTCATTACTTTTTTCCTCCATTAGTTTTTTACTTATAATCAACTATACCTAATTAAATCCTTCCATTCCACTAATAAATAGATATAAAAGACTATTACGATTAACTAAAGGAGTTATGAGCAT
Source organism: uncultured Rummeliibacillus sp. (assembly GCF_934216135.1). Lineage (NCBI taxonomy): Bacteria > Bacillati > Bacillota > Bacilli > Caryophanales > Caryophanaceae > Rummeliibacillus > uncultured Rummeliibacillus sp. The sequence continues at coordinate 66,614 of NZ_CAKQBI010000015.1, forward strand.
TTTCGAGAAATGTATGTTAAAGATTTGCGATTTAAACTCATATATGTTGTTTTGAAAAATGGGAATATTTTATTATATTTCACTTAAAATATTCATATTCATTTATACTCTATAACTTTCTATAGAACTTAATATTTTCTTAATTTTAAAGGTTATACCCATAAATATGTTAATAATACAAATAAGATTAGCTATTATTAAAAGTTCTTTTATTTAATAAAAATTTATCTTTTTATGATTCACTGTTTTTTAATAAAAATAGAATATGAAATATTATTTGATTAAATATAAGGAAGTATTTACTCCAATTTGCAATGAAATAGTTACTAAGAAAAAGGGCCTATCCATGGTAATAAAATAAAATTTATACAAACTATTTAGTTTCATTCTTCTTGTAATTCTCTTTCCTTATACACTCAAAAAGAAAAGCCCTAGCAAAAACATATCGTTTTTACTAGAACTTTTATGGGTTTCTATTATTTTCGCCCATCAAAATACGTACCATCCATCACCCGTACACTTGAATATGGATCTACATAACGCTGTTCGGATTTTTTTGTTTTTTGTAGGTTCTTCATATCTTGCGCAATTTCAGCTTTAGCTTTTTTCAATCGTTCACGAATACCCTTGTCAAGTTCACGCAATTGTTTTTCAAAAGGATGACCTGGTAAAGGATTTACTTCCAGCTTTTGAATTTGTTTGATAATTGAACCACGCTTGTCCAAATACTCATCGATTTTCTGGATATACTCATCGCGCTCCTTATCAGGAGGAAGCTTCGTCAAATGTTTATATAACTGAGCAGAAACTTGTAGAAATTCTTGAACAAGCTCCATTACACATGATCTCCAGAGAATTGCTTTTGACGATTGATCTGAATGACTTGTTTCCAAGTATCGCGGAATTCAATAACAAGACCTTCCACCTCATCCAAAATAGCAGTATCACTTTGGATATTCGCTTCTGTTAAACGACGGTGCATATATTCATATAAATTGAACATCTCTTTTGAAATGGCAATATCCATATTCAATGTAGCCATCAACTCTGAAATAATCGCTTGTGCTTTTTGAATATATTTGTTTCGATTTTGAATATCTTTGGCTTCAATCGCCTTTTTCCCTTGATGGATAAATTTGATGCAGCCATTGTAAAGCATTAATGTCAGTTCACCTGGGGACGCGGTCGTAACACTATTTTGTTTGTATGCATTGTATGCATTTTGTACTGACAAACTAAACAACTCCTTTAAATTTAAAACTAACTATTGCCTAATATGAATCAAAAATAGAAGATTGACTATTCGCCTTTTGAATCGCTGTCTCCATTGCGGAGAATTGGTTCCAGTAGCGTTCTTCTATGTCTTTTAAGCGATCTTTCCAGTCAGTGATTTTATCGTCTAAAGATGTGATTGTTTTACCTAATGAGTAGGTTAAATCAGAAGAAGAACTTTCACTACCTGCTGTATTTTTAATGGTCGATACCGCATTTTGAGCAGTAGTACGTAATTTTGATATAACCCCTTCAGCACCAGTAGAGCTATCGCCAGTAAAAATACGTGATACGATATCTGGATCATCTTCAAGAGCCGCTTTTAGTTTATCTTCGTCAATTTCAAGTTTACCGTTATCTGTATATGTTTTAGAAGTTGTAATGCCGATTTTGAATAACATATCATTACTACCATTCGAATCACTGCCGTAAGTTGATAATGTTGTACGCATGCTAGAGAGGACATTATTTAATGTAGAATCACCTTTTAAAAGGCCTGCTTTTGCCTTAGCCTCCCATTTTGTAATCTCATCTGTTGTCATCTCTGCCTTTTGAGCATCCGTAAGAGGTGCATAATCAACATTTTTCTTTTCTGATACACGAGTATTTAGATCTTTAATAAGACCATTATATGTCTCAACAAATTCCTTTACCTTATCAACAATTTTATCTGTATCTGTTGTGGAAGTGATTTTAGCAGGAGCATTACCCGCTTGAATATTTTCGTTGATCGTTAGTTGGTATCCAGAAACTGTGTATTTGTTTGATGTTCCTTCAATTTTGACTCCGTTTGCTACTATATAACCACTTGTTCCTAGAGTCGTTTCCGTCACATTAGTTCCCTTATTTATTAAAATGTTTCCTTCTTTACCTTCAGCTAAAACTCCTAATTTTGCAAACAGTCCGTTAGTATCGTTTGTTATTTGTATAGAGCCAACGTCTACCCCATCCACAATTACTGTTCCTTCTACATTCGCTGTTAAAGATAAACTTCCTTTGGAAGCTATTGCTGTGACTCCGACTCCTGATGCATTGATTTTAGACATTACATCACTAATTTTATCAGTTGCTTTGTAAGAAATTTTTTTTTCTATTAAACTACCAGAATCGTCTACTGCACTAATTGAAAAACTTCCTTCTGATGAAGTTAAGCCTAAGCTCGCCATTGTTGTGTCAGCTGTAAACCCTAATGCTGAAAAATCAGTAATAGATTGAGCAGCAGTTGCCATCTTCGCTTCTGTGATGTTAATCGTACCATTTGCTGAAGATGTTGCGGTTGCACTAACTGCACTAGAAGAAGCTGATACTGTTTTCGCATTCCATGAGCTTTTTAAACCATAATTATCAAAAATACCCTTCTGGAAACTATCTAATGCAGTATTCACTTCACGATAAGCGTCTCGTTTCCATTCGTATTTTTGTTTTTGTTGCTGAAGTTTCTCCATTTGAGCACTTTCAGCCTTCATCAATTTTTCCATGATGGAGTCAACATCCATACCAGATACTAACCCACCAATTTTATTCTTATATTGCAAATAAGAATACGATGAAGTTGTTGATGTATTTGTTGTATTATTTACTGAAGCCATACTTTCTCCTCCTTAAGCTTTTGTATCAAACATTTTTCCAATTAGTTTTTGCATTTCGTAATAGGCATCTAGCAGTTCTTTCGGTGGAATTTCTTTAACCACCTTATCTGTTTTTGAATCGACTATCTCCACATAAAACTTTTCCAATCCATCATGAAAAACAAATTTAGAATCCTTATGAGAATACTCCATAAATTCATTCATTTTATTGACCGCGGTTTGATAGGCTTGTTTTGTTGGATTGCCATTTTTGTCGGTCATTTCTGAAATATTTTCATTTTGCTTTAAGGATGAGATATTTTGAAAAATTTGATTTATTGATGTATTATTTTTTTGAATGATCTCTTTTGAAATTGCTGAATCAACTGTCCCATTTGTTGAAACTCGCATTATGTATTTCCTCCCCTCAACTTTTAATTGCTTTGAAATTAATATCGGAGAGATTTACGAAAAATGTAGTAATATGTAAAAGTTGATCAAGAGATTATAAAATGCAATAAATTAATCTTTTAAAATTTGATTGACTATAAATTAATTTCTGCTTTACTACAATAACCATAAAATGATTTTGAATATTTTCCTATTTCTACTTATCCATCATTGCTCATCTTTTGAAAAGTTATATAAAAGCAATCACCAAACCCTACATATAAATTTCTTAAAAATATCTCTCCATGTAAAAAACGACCTTCCTAATGGAAGGTCGTTAAAAAATATTAGGCTACTTGAATTATTGTAATAATTGAAGAACACCTTGTGGTTGTTGGTTAGCTTGAGCTAACATAGATTGTGCAGCTTGAGTTAAGATGTTATTTTTAGTGAACGCCATCATTTCAGCAGCCATATCTGTATCACGAATACGTGATTCAGCAGCTGTTAAGTTTTCTGAAGCTGTACCTAAATTGTTGATTGTGTGTTCTAAACGGTTTTGAACAGCCCCTAGAGAAGAACGTTGGTCAGATACTTTTTTAATTGCATCGTCGATAGCAGTGATAGAACCTGAAGCTTGATCACGTGTAGCGATATCCACACCGTTAACTTTGAATGTTGAACCGTCAGCTAATGCAGTTGCTGTACCAAGTTTAGCATTAGTGATATCTACTGTTGAACCGTCAGCTTGTTTAATTGTTGCTGTACCACCAGTAAATGTACCTACTTCTTGGCCGTCTTTAAGAACTAAAGCACCTGCAACTTTGTATTCACCTGCCGCTACTTTAGCTACATCAGCATCAGATGGTTGTTTAATTGTTGCTTTACCGTCTTTAACTTCAATAGTTGTGCCTGCTTTAGTAATATCAGTTGCATCAGAGAAAGTTGTAGCTGTTGTGCCATCTGCAGCTGTAAATACATTAGTAGCTACTGTACCTACTTTTTGACCGTTAGCATCTTTAACATCTGCTCCATCAACAGTGTAAGTTCCATCTGTTAAACCTGTAACCGCAACGTCTTCAACTAAAGTATTAGTTTTAGTTAAACCTAATGAAGCAGCATCCATTTTGCCGATATCCATTTTCATAGTTTGGCCTTCATTAGCACCAATTTGGAATGTACCTTTGAAACCACCATTTAATAATTTTTGTGTATTGAACTCAGTAGTGTCTGCAATACGATCAATTTCTGAAGTTAATTGAGAAATTTCTTTTTGTAAAGCATCACGGTCATCGTTAACGTTTGTGTCGTTGGCAGATTGTACTGCTAATTCACGCATACGTTGTAGAATTGAGTGAGTTTCGTTAAGAGCACCCTCAGCTGTTTGGATTAAAGAGATAGAGTCATTAGCGTTTTTAGAAGCCATATCTAAACCAGAGATTTGGCCACGCATTTTTTCAGAGATTGCAAGACCTGCAGCGTCATCGCCTGCACGATTAATTTTGAAACCTGAAGATAATTTTTCCAAGTTTTTAGAAGATGCTGCTTGGTTTGCAGTTAAGTTGCGGTGTGTATTTAAAGCCGCGATATTGTGTTGAATTCTCATTTTGAGATTCCTCCTTGAATTATAAGTTTTCTTCCACGTCCCTGTGGAGTTGTTCGGCTATTGCCTTACATTACATATATCGTAAGAAGCTCAACTTTGTTTAGTCAATTTCTAAAAAATTTAAATATTTTTTAGTTGGCTATTGGAGTAATTGAAGAACGCCCTGTGGTTGTTGTTTTGCTTGTGCAAGCATTGATTGAGCTGCCTGAGTTAAAATATTATTTTTCGTAAAGTTTATCATTTCAGCAGCCATATCTGTATCTCGAATGCGTGATTCGGCCGATGTTAAATTTCCTGCTGCATTACCTAAATTGTCAATCGTATGTTCTAAGCGATTTTGTAGTGCACCTAGTGTTGAGCGGGTAGCTGAAACTTTTTCAATAGCATTATCGAATTTAGTAATAGCTGTTGAAGCTTTACTTTGAGTATTAATTGATACACCGCTGATGCCAAGTGTACTAGTAGAAAGGTTCGGTAATTCCATTTGAAGTGTTTGTCCTTCATTTGCACCGATTTGGAAACTTACACATGATGGTCCTGTCGATACAACAAAATTTGTAGAAGCTGACCACGTATAACTAAATAAAGATGATGTAGATGCTGTATCTGCAATTAAATCTGCATCTGATACGGTTCCTGTAGGATCTAAAATACTACCTGTACCCGCAAAAGTATTACCAACAAAGTGCGCAGCCCCATTAGTTCTAAAATCAGTTTCAAATGTAGTTAAATTTTGACCTAATTTTGCTTGCAATGCGTCATTTAATGTTTGACCGTTCTCCAAATCTTGCATTAGCTGCGAAATATCACTACCATTGTCCTTTAATTTATCGTCTAAATATTTAACTGCTAAAAAGCTTGCTGCATATCCGTCACTATCTGCAATACTACCAAAATGGTTTGTAATAATATCAGAAACATTTGAACCTCTTACACGTTCATTACCACCGGCGACATATTCTGCTGCGCCTTCTTTAAACCATCCAGGTAAACTACCGAAGTCATCAATTGCTGCACTCATTACTGCATGTGTCATTTCATGTGTTACAATACGGTCGTTATCAATCCACATAGATGATCCGGTAAAGAAGTCTGCTTCGTCTATTGTCAAGGAGATTGGTTTGCTAGGAATTGGATTAACTTGAGAAGTTACCCATGCAACCGCCCCGCCCGGACTTTGATATTCATATTTCACTTCAATCGATACTTTATCTGGATTTAATCCATAAGCATTTGTTACTGCTGCTTCTGCATTTCCTAACATTGAATTCGCTAAACGTTGGCTTAAGCTTGCTGCATCTGGTGTTGACATACTGAAAGAAGAAGTTGAGCCACCTTTTAGCACTTTCATCGTATTAAATTCTGTACGGTCCGCAGTATCATTAATCTCTTGAAGAATTTGAGATACTTCTTTTTGCAATGCATCACGATCTTCACCGACATTTGTATCATTCGCTGCTTGTACTGCTAATTCTCGTCCACGTTGTAACATTGAGTGTACTTCGTTTAATGCTCCTTCTGCTGTTTGAATAAGAGAAATACCGTCTTGTGCATTTTTACTTGCCATATTTAATCCCGAAATTTGGCCACGCATTTTTTCAGAAATTGCAAGGCCTGCTGCATCATCACCTGCACGATTGATCTTAAAGCCTGATGATAACTTTTCTAAGCTTTTTGATGCTTTATCATTATTAATCCCTAGCTGACGCTTTGTATTTAAAGCAGCTATATTATGTTGTATCCTCAAAAATTCTTCCTCCTTAAAGATTCACTACATCCTTGTAGATTTATAACTCAAATCAAATTCAAATAGGTCCTTTAGACCTGATACTATTTTATCGGTATTAAATCCATAAAAATAACATGGTTTTTACTTTTATGGTTAGTGTGGCAATAAGATACATGGAATTGTCCAACAACCGATTTGATTTTTCTCAATCTTGATGTAAACATCTTACTGCCCATTAATAAGAGAAAGATAAATCTACTTCAAAATCAAAATTGAACAATAAAAAAGGACTATCCACCTAAGATAGCCTCTTTCTTAATCTATTCCCCACTCTTTTAACAAATCAATAGAAGAATCCAAAGCAGCTTTATTCTCCTCTCGAATCGATTTATAGATTTCTGAACGATACACTTTCACTGAACGAGGTGCATCGATTCCTATCTTAACTTGATCACCTTCAACAGAAATAATCTTCAGTTCAATCTCATCGCCAATCATGATTGACTCGCCAGTTTTCCGTGTTAGAACAAGCATTATTTCACACCTTCTTTAACTGGTTTTAAAGGATAATGCAATAATTCTTGGTTGTTGTCATTTAGTACGATTTGTCGTCCTTGTCGTGTTTTTGTGTTGATAATGATTGGAGCTAGTAAATTAATTGTTGAGTTTGGTAATGTATCTTTTAGTGTAACAATTGCGTATGTAATTATCTCTTCTTGTTTTTTGATGTTCAGTGCATCTGCATCTTGTTTTGATATGTCGAATGTATAGTCTGCTTTAAATGTATATGGGAACGCTAGGACAAAACCAATTTGAACATTTGATGTTGATTGTAAAATCATAAATGGTGTGTTTTTGCCGAATGGAATTAATGCGAATTGTTTTTCTTCTGGAAAGCCCGGGATGCCTTCTTCAAAAGAATATAGTTGTTCTTGCATCACTTCTATTTTCCCTAAAAATTTTGTATCGATTTTCATATTTTTTTCCCTCTTTTCGTTTTTTCTTGTTCAAATTATTTTATCATGTTCATTATTAATAATACCGATACGTTTTCTTATTTTGTGACATAAAAAAGAAGTGTACGCTTGATTAGCATACACCATTATTATTTCGCTTTGATCACTGTTGTTTCTACGGAAGGTCTTTGTACTAAATCACCAGTAACATCACCTGGCGTATAGTCATGAACAACCTTTCCTAATTGAACATCAATCTTCGGCTTATGTTGTTGAATATTGATATCTAGACTTCCTGCTTGATAACGTATTTTTACTGCTCCAACAGAAGGTTTCCATGTAATGGCCATTTGTGGCGGGGCAGGAATTGCTTTACTTGCAGCAATTTGCTGAATAGCATTTCCAGAATTTTTACTAATATTCATCATCTGGTCGCCTTCACTAACACGACGAGCGATACCTTCCATCACTTTTTGTTTACCTTTTTGTGCATATTGCTCTGATGATTCTTTTGGTGTTAGTAGTCCTAAATCACGGTATGCTTGTGAGGAGTCTACGAAAAGTTTGGCAGCTTCCGAATGGATTTCAAGAGTTGCAGCTGGTTGTTCGATATGTTGTTGTGCCCTGTGTTCTTCGATATGTTGGACAGGGTCACTGATATGTAAGTCAACTTTTGCATCTGTTGTATGGATTTGAATTTGATCTAGTTTCATAATTGCCACATCCTTATGAAAAAGGCTCCCTATAAATGTGAGAGCCCTCAAACTATATATTAATTGATGAAATCAACTAATGTTGGTTGAATGATTTTACCACCTACTGAAAGAGCTGCACGGTGTATGGATTCTTCAGTGATTAGCTTTGTGATAGATTCTTCGTAATCGACATCTTCATTATCAGACATTTGTTTTGTGACGCTGATTTTTTGAGAGCTTAAACGATCTGCCATCATTTCAGCTCGGTTTTGTTTTGCCCCGACTGTTGCACGAGCTTCTAAAACAAGATCAATTGCCCCTTGGATTGTTGTACCTGATTTATCTTTAGTAGATCCTGTTCCACCTAGTAAATCACCTACTAATTCTTTCGCATCGTCACCAGATTGTAGTTTACTTTCTACTTTTGCCATCATGTTGTCAATTTTTTGGAATAGCTCATAGCCTTCTGAATTGACATCTAATGTAATGCCACTATAAAGTTCGATTGAAACATTAGAGCTAAAACCAGATTGAGATTGGATTACTGGATAACCATTGTCATCTAATGTAAATTGACTTGCACCAGTATTAGCGTTAGCCAATAGTATTTTATTCCCCGTTGCATCTGTTCCGGTAGTAAACTGAACATCGTTTCCATTAGCATCTGTTGCTTTTCCGGTATTGATATCTAAATTAGTAACAGGAAATGCAATTGCACCAGTTGTTGTTGTACCTGGTGGAGTAGCAATTGTTGTTGTACCTTCTACTGTTCCACCGATAAATCCATTTTTATCATAAAGAGGCGTTGTCGTCTTCGTTCCACTGAAAATATAGTTGTCACCGATTTTAGAGTTTGCAATATCTTTGATTTGTTCGCGGATTTGTTCAATTTCCTTTTTCATTTTTTCGCGATCATCTGTTGTGTTAGTACTGTTTGCTGCTTGTGTTACAAGTTCTTGTACACGTTGCAATGCACTTCCTACTTGACCGAGTGATTCATCTGATGCATCTAACCAGCTATTTACTTCATTCATATTACGAGTATATTGAGCATTTTTCACAAGGGTTGTTCGATACCCCATGCCTTTTACAGAAGCAACTGGATCATCAGATGGACGAGTTAGTTTTGAGCCTGATGAGAGTTGTTCTTGTAATTTGCCCATTTTACTATTACTTGTATTTAGATTGCGAAGCATATTATTAGAAAGCATTGATTGTGTTACACGCATTGAAATTTACCTCCTATAACCCTACACGGCCCATGCCGTTGATGATTTTATCGAGCGTTTCATCTACTACAGTGATCATTCGAGCTGAAGCGTTATATGCTTGTTGGAATGTGATCATATTCGTCATTTCTTCATCCAATGATACAGAGCTAACGGATGCACGATTGTTACTAATGGTTAACTGAATGGTTGTTGAGTTGTATTCCATTGTTGTTGCTTGTTGACCTTGTACACCTAAATCACCGATTAATCCTTCATAATACGTTTGTGCTGATGCATTATTTAAACCAGCAATGGTTGTTGTTTTTAAGTTTGAAAGTAATATAGCTTGTTTACCATTACCTTCTTCGCTTAGACCTGTTGAGGCAGCAATTAAGTTGTTATTGCCTAAGATGGTTGAGTTTACTTTAATGTTTGCTGCAGTTATTTTGTTATTACCAGCCGTACCGTTACCGTCGATATCAACAAAGAAATTAGCTCCGTTCGTTGAAGTTGTTGCTCCTTCACCTAATGTAAAACCGGCTGTATGTAACTTATTAAATTCTTCCGCAAACTTTTGGGCTAATACATTTAACTCTCCCAATTTATCTGGATATAAGCCGTCTGATAGTACTTTTCCTCCTGCAGTAAGATCTACTGTAGCTTTCCATTCGTTTGTACCAGCATCCCATGTATCCGTCGTCTGCGTCGCATAACCATACGAATTGATCAAAGAAGCCATTTTACCTGATCCAACATTATCAAATTGGTCATATGAAATAGTAGAAGTAGCGCCACCCATATTAATAGTGAAATCCGTAAACGCTGAATAATTATCAGAACCATCAAATGCACTGTGTTTATAAGACTTAACTTCTTTCGTGGTAGCATCTACTACATCTGGATTATAACCATTTGCAGTTAGTGTAGCACCTTTATCTTTGTTTACTACTTGAACTTTTGATCCATCATCGAGTTTAATGTAAACATTCATAGAACCCTCTGCAATATCTAGTGCGTTACCGCCTGATTTTGTGTAGTCTACTGTTACATTAAAGTATTCTGATAGTTGATCTAATAGTGAATCACGTGCATCATACAAATCATTTGGTAAATAACCGTTTGGTTCGACGTTACCAATTTGTTGGTTTAGTGCTGCAATTTGTTTGATGATTGAGTTTACTTTGCCAGACTCCGTACTAATTTCATTTTTGAGATTAGTTTGGATTTGTGTTAGTTGTGTGCTTATGTAGTTGAACGAATCTGCTAAGTGTTCGCCTCGTTGTGCTACTACTGCACGAGTGGCCGCACTTTCTGGTTTTGCACTTAAATCTTGTAAGGATGCATAGAAATTGTCGAACGCTTTGTTTAAGCCGTATTCAGAAGGTTCTGATAGGACGTCTTCCATTTGAGATACAGCATCTGATTTTGCTGACCAGTAGCCTAGTTTGGTTGTTTCTTGACGATATTGGTTATCGATAAATTGATCACGAATACGTGTAATAGAGCCGGCTTGCACACCTGTACCAAGATATCCAGGTACTTTAGGTGCGTTCATACCAACACCTGGGAAACCATTCGTTGCTTCCATATTAACGCGTTGACGGGAATAGCCGTCCGTATTTGCATTTGAGATATTGTGGCCAACTGTATACAATGCGGTTTGTTGTGTAGTAAGACCACGTTTGCTCGTTTCTAATCCCATAAATGTGGAGCTCATTCTTTTACCTCCTATATTTAGCTGCTAAGAGCGGTTTTATTTCGTTTTTCATATATACTTTTAATCGGATGTAATTGTTTTTTTTGAAGGAACTATCGACAAATGTTAACAATTCCATATTTGTTTCAGAAAAAAACACCTCTAAACTGGAGGTGTTAAGCTTGTGAATCAAAATGCACTTTTGCCATGTTACTGCCACGAACCTCTGTTTTAGAATAATTAATCTGTTCAGGTTGTGGTCTAAGTAAATCCAATGTCATGTTCACGAATTGGAGCGATTGAAAAATTAGTTTCTGATTTAAATCGTTTTGTTTTTTTAAGGTTTTGATCGTCAGCAATAGCCTTTTTCTTACTTCATCTAGTTTATCTTTTTCTTGTGGCGTATCAGCTGCTTCCATTACATCAGCAACAGTAGCTTGACCAGAGAGAGCAATCCCCTTTGCTCCTAGGTATTCCGTTACCACTTTCTGGCGCTGTTGCTCGAGTTGTGAAATGGCAGCTACGTGCGCTTGCTCACTTTTCAGCATCTGATCGAGTCCTTCCATATCCCCAACTTTAATCAATTCGGTTTTGTGATAAGCCAGTTTGAGAAGACTCTTATGCATTTTTTCAAGTTTATCCAAAATAGTTAATAGTGGGTCAATGGCCATTTTTCAAGCTCCTTTTTATTTGCGATAATATTTCAGAATATCGGATGCAAGTTGTTTTGCATCTACTTGATAATTACCAGTTTGTATCTGCTCTTTTAGTTGTTGAACGCGTTCTGCTCGCTCATCAGCATAACTTTTAATACCTTGCAAATCCTTCGCAGCTGAAGAAATTTCTAATTGATCTGTTACTTTAAATGTACTTTTCTTAACTTGCTCCGTTTTTACAGATTGATTTTGATAAGGGTTTACCTTATTCACACCGTAATTATAGATTTTCATTTTTAAGAGCCCCCTCTCAATTTTCATTGTCTACATGTTATTTCGGTTGAGTTTACTTGAAATTAAGTACTTTTACATAAATAGCGAAAGACAACCTATCATTTTAAAATAGTTGTAGTGCTATTTTCCTCCATTATTTAAAGAGTGATTATAAAGCATTAGGATTTACTTGTGAAGTTAGACATATTTTTATGAAGGAGCATAGATTTTTGTAAGTGGAATAATTTTACTCTAATATAAAAGAGCCAACAAAATAATTTCCTTTCGTTAGCTCTTACTTTTTAATTTTACTTTTTTTTCCGCTCTGCCAAATACGTAGCCCTCGAATTTTCTTCAACACTTCTTCTGAATTCTCGCGCAGCTTCGAATTTATTTAATTCTGATTTCAATTCACTTGCGCAATCATCACAAAGCTTTCCTTTTGATGTTAAACGCCCACAATTATCACATGGATATCCTAAGTTTGGAAACAATGCTTGCTGTAACCGATTTTTCTTAACCCATTTATATAAAAGTTCTCTTTCTACACCAGTAGCTTCTACAATTCGATCAACTGTAGCAGCACGATTTTCTCTTTTACGTAAAAAGCGATACACTTCTTCATACATTTTTTCCTCTGACATTGCACATTTTGGACAAATCTCTCTAACTCCAGTGTAATTAAAGAAATCTCCACATTTTGGACAATCTCGTAATTCCCCCATAACTATTCCTCCTATTGTAGCTAAACTATATCTATTTATATTGTCGACATTATTTTTGAATATTTTATCTGAAAATTATTTACGAATACATCATAACAAATTAATAGAAATTTTGGTACATCAGTAAATGATGCTAGACTTGTTTGCTTATCCTTGGATTAGTGTAAATGCGGTGACTTTTTCTGCGTCTGCTTCTATTAATAATGATTTTGCATGCTGTAAAGTGGTTCCAGTTGTGACAATGTCATCTACAAGGATGTAGTGTGTTGGTTTGATTGCTTCATGGGCTTTTAGTTTGAAGAGCTGATCTGATTGTTCTCTTTCTATTTTTGTTTTACTCGATTGGGTGACAGGTGATATTTTTTCAAGTAAATGTGTAAATGGAATACGTGCTGCTATCAGTAGTTCTTCAATATGCGCAAACGTTCTTTCTTTTTGTTTTTCTGGATGCATTGGTATTGGGACTATGATAGCTTGTTCATCTTTTAGATGTTGATAAATTTCTTCACGGAAAACTTCAGATAGTACAACATCTTTGAGAAACTTATATTGATGTAGGAAATCTTTCATCGGCTCATTATAGTGATATAACGCAGTAACGTCTTCATATTTTTGCTGATTGGGCGTGACGCGTTCAAATCTTTGGTGACATTTATCGCAAATAACTGGTTCTTTTGTGGGTGTTAGTAGTTTACGCCAGGTGACTTTGTGATGTAATGGCGCAGCACATAAATAGCAATGGTTTACCGTTTTTGGAGGGAGTTTAACGGACATTACGATAACACCTCCATTTTGTTAAGACTTATAATTTCCTTCCGCGCACCATCCATTTCGAGTGTAATTCCATGGTGGAAAAATACCAAGTCACCAGTAGGATCATCAGCAGACCTCCCAACTCGCCCACCAATCTGGATCAGGGCACTCGAGGTAAAAATACCACTTTCCGCTCCTACAACAGCAACCTGTACCTTCGGAATGGTAATCCCTCTTTCTAAAATGGTTGTTGTAAGCAATCCCGGCACGCTTTTCTTGCGCAATGCAAGTACCTTTTCTTTACGATTAGAATCTTCTGCATGAACAGCTTCAATTGTTGGATGTAATTTTTGAAAAAGTGGTACGGCTTTTTCCATTAGTTCGATTGTTGGGAAAAATATAAGAAACGGTTCATCATTTGTTAGTCTAGTGGTTGTCCAATCTAGCAGTTTTTTCGGTATTTTCCCTTTCATAATTTGTTTTTGATAGTTAAAAAGTGTGTCAAAGCGCGGCACTGGGAGTGGATGCGTATGATATCTTCTTGGAATAAAGGAATATCCACCTCTTAACTTTTTCACCTTATCTTTTAGTACATCCGAAGGCGTCGCTGTAACAAATAAAATAGGCGAATCTGGCTTCTTCGCTTTTTGGACCGCTTGCTGTAATGTTTCATCGAATGTATAAGGGAAAGCATCAGCTTCATCGACTATAACCACATCAAATGCCTCTTCAAAACGGTATAGTTGATGTGTTGTTGCAATTATTAGGGGAGAATAACGATGTTCAACTGTTGCTCCTCCGTAAAGCGCTTGTACAAAAGTATTCGGAAATACTTTTTGTATTCGTGGTGCCAATTCAAGTACTACATCAGTTCGTGGTGTTGCAACACAGACACGTTTATTTTGCATCAGGCATTCTGCAATAGCAGGAAACAGAATCTCCGTTTTACCTGCTCCGCACACAGCATGTACCAAATGGTATTGGTTCTTCTTAATGCTTTCAACAAGTTCCTCTGATGCCTTTTTCTGCTGAGGTGTGAAAGTCCCATTCCATTGAAATAGATGCGAAAGATTCGGTCTTTTTCCATAAGGCAATTGTATTTTTCGTGGGGGGCCTATCCATTTTATTAATTCTGTACAACTACTTACTCGTCCCATATTAATACAATGACGACAATATACACAGACTTGTTGACATTTAGCACAATTGAAAGAAGCGAAAAACTCTGGGTCTTCGTTTCTACATCGGTTACATCTCCAATTATTTTTTGAGAATAGTTTATTTGTCGTTGAGATTGGTTGTACTCCGGGGATTGTCTGTATATGTCCCATTTGAATATGTTGTTCTATTGTTTTTTGCTGAAATGGCGTATGCTCACGAAGCCATAGTCGGCCTATTAAAAAATCACGTAGATGAGCATTTATAAGGTTGTTTGGGGAACATAGTTTTTGGGCTGGTTTTGCTTTGTTGATTTTAAAACGCAATAGTTTCCTCCAATTCTGGGGTTGGATTGGGTATATTTTATAAGGATTTTTTGGGGATTTCAAGAGGGAGAGGGTTATTTATTTTTACATTATGGATGGGGGTAGAATTTGTAGATTGTTTGCCATAATTTGTGGAATTGTTTATTTTGGCGCTGGAGCTTTAGCGCAACTCGGGACTCCTTTTTGCACAACTCAGGCTTCCTTTTGCACAACTCAAGCTTCCTTTTGCACAACTCAGCTCCTTTTGCACAACTCACAACTCCTTTTGCACAACTCAAGCTTCCTTTTGCACAACTCAAGCTTCCTTTTGCACAACTCAAGCTTCCTTTTGCACAACTCAGCTCCTTTTGCACAACTCACAACTCCTTTTGCACAA
>NZ_CAKQBI010000016.1:0-69391 GCF_934216135.1 uncultured Rummeliibacillus sp.
CTCTTAATCAGGGGGTTGTGGGTTCGACCCCCACTACGCCCATAAAGAAGAAAGAACATCATTTAATGATGTTCTTTTTCTTTTGCTCTATAATAAAAACCTATTATTTGAAACTAAACCAAAATTCGTTCGTATATTATAGCAACAATTATTTATTAGGGGGTTTTATATGAAAAGAATAAAATTGCTATTTTATAATCTTAATTTGAATCTAAGCTATTATACTTTACAATTATCTACATTTGGATTATTAATTTTAATAGAAATCATTATGGGTATTGGTGATTTTACAATCTTTTTAGCATTTCCAGAACTATTCTTCTATTTTGTTTTAATACAGGGCGTTACTATAGTGTGGAAACGAATTTACCCAGTCCTTATGAAAAATCGATTAGTGATTTCTTCTCTATTATGTTGTTTTTCTATAGTTATCTTGCTAAACTATTTCGAATGGATACAACCTTTTTAGTTATATCCATAAAAAAAGACAATGTCCCTATAAAAGGTGACATTGTCTATGCTATTTAGTAATAACCTCTTTATTTCTTTTGCACTGTAATTGTCCAAGAAGCTTCACTTAGTTGTTCGTAATTTGTAACTTTATGACCTTCTTCAGCAGCCCATCTTGGTATACTTTCTGTTGCTTGCGTACAATCAAAGTTAATCACTAGATCTTCACCTGATTGAAGTTCCTCCATCGCATTTTTCGCTTCAATTAATGGAAACGGACATACTTGCCCCATTGTTTCTAAAACTTTTGTCATTTGATATTCCTCCTAATTTGCTGATGCTGGTGTAACTGCTTGTTTAGCAACAACTTGTTTTTTAACTCTAGGTCTAACAAAAACAAAGTAAGTAGCTGTCCAAGCACCTAAAATCATAAAAGCTAGTGCAATCCAACCTTGCCATGTCATCATTGCAGTACTTACTAATCCGTTACCAATTGTGCACCCTCCAGCTAAACTTGCACCTAAACCCATTAAACTACCACCACATACACTAGATACAATTGTTTTAACTTCTGGTACTCGTAAACGGAATTCATTGCTACCTTTAGCAGCTATAAACGATCCAACAAAGATTCCTAATACTAAGAATACGCCCCAGTTAAGAATAGACTTATCACCACTCACTAAATATTGCAAAATATTAGCTGAAGGCGTTGTAATCCCTAGTCCGGAATTACGACCAGTTGCTTCACTTAATGGCCAAGCAATAATGGCAATAATCCCCACAATACTTGCTGTGAAATATGGGTGCCAACGTCTTTCGAATAGTAAATGTGCGATTCCTGATTTCTTTGGTTTAAGTGACGGAATAACCAATTTTGGTTTTCTAGCTTCTTTGAACATAATAACTGCAACGATAATCACTAATATTGCAATAAATACCCAGACATTCACTCCAAAAGTTTTTGGAATTGAATTATTATGTACTTGTACAGAAGACAATTTTTCATTTAATGGTAGTAAGACACCAGACTTCATCATTGCACTTGTTAACATATAAAATATAAGTGCAATCCAGCTTCCTATTAACCCTTCAGCAGCTCGATACCAAGTACCAGTTGCACAACCTCCAGCAAGCACAATTCCAATACCAAAGATAAATGATCCTATTACAATTGCTACCCAAGAAAAAGTACCAGCTTCATATTGTAACAATCCAAATTGGATAAGTGCATAAACCCCGACACTTTGAATCGCAATTGCCAATAACAATGCATAAAACATCCGATTATTTTTCGTTAAGTACATATCTCGGAATCCACCTGTTAAACAGAACCTACCCCTCTGTAAAACAAATCCCAATGCTGCACCACATAGTAAACCTGTAATAACCATTTGAACCATTTTCTCACCTCATTCTTTACCTTAGTAAACTAATTGGTTTTTATTATATTATGACATTATCTGAGTTACAATAGTTAATTCATACTAACTTAATAAGTATAATATTTTATAAAAAAAAGATTCTAATGCTTTAGTAACTGCATTAAAACCTTGTAATTTGAATGTATTATAAAAAAGACCGTTATTCCTTTATAATCTGTAATCTTGGCCATTTTTGTTTCCAATTCTTCGTTTTTAATCTCTGTAGATAAATATTATATAATCTTTCAGATTGCTTAAAGTATGGCGTCGGTTCTACCTTTTTAGAAAATAAAGCAGCTAATCCATAAGGACTAATCCATAAGGAGCTATGATCTCAAGCTCCCCTTTGTTGAGTCTGATTCCAATTGCTGTTGGTATTTCTGGAAAGTGTGCACTCCCGTCAAGAGTAGATTTGTACGGTTGAACATGATTTTTCTTATGCATTCTCGCCAGATTTTTTACAGACCAAGGTTCTTCTGGAGCTATCTTGTAAAGCAATTCTTCTATTCTTTTCTCTTCTTTTTCTGATACATTCCTATCATCGTAGAAATGGGGCTAAAATCACACTTTTTTATACATTGACCATTCATCAACAAATTTATCATCAATGATTAAAGACTCAATACGCTTTCCTTCTTTTATAAAGCCCACTTTTTCATAAAGATTGATGGCAGCTGTATTTCTTTCAATGACTGTCAATTCCAATCTAGAAAAATGTTTTCCTTCTATCCACTTGAAAACTTCTTCAAATAATTTCGTGCCTATTCCCTTGCCTCTTGCTTTTTTTGAAACGCCAATAACGATTCTTCCAATATGTGATATTCTTTGAAGATTTCCAGCAACTAAACCGATGTATCCAATTAAGTCACCTTCGTTTTCAGCAACCAAAAATGCCGATCGCGGATCATTCTTGAAATCCTGGATTATCTTTCTTTGTTGTTCAACAGTTGTTTTTCTTTCGCCAGGATTAAATAACATATTATTCGAAGCATCAATTTCACATAGTAGTTCCAAAAATTGCTTAGCATCTTTTTCTTCCGCTTGTCTGACGATCAACTCATTAACCTCCAATCACAATGAAATAAAACCCATTTTATGTGGTTTAATTAAATTACATTCTTATAGTTCGAATTTTTCCTTTATAATTTGAGCAACTTGTGTTGCAGTTAAATTTGTATTGTTAATCTTTATATAATTTTTTTCCTTTATTTCACCCTCGTTTGAGTTCATCCTGTAGTCATTCATACTATTGACTAAATGCTCTTCAGATTGAGCAATATTTCTTTTAGTCAGTTTATGTTGAAGTCTGTTCTGTGTACGATTTCTTTCAAGTCGAACATTCATATCTGCTTCCAATTCAACAAAGTATATATCTGCATTATTTTCAGAGAAAATCCTACAAATATTCTCTGTAATATCCCAATCTTCTTGTAGATTAAATGCCCAAATAAAAGTGAATATCATTCCGTATTGGTCACTTTTCGAAAAAGATTTAAACACTTCTTCTCTGAAAAGGTGCGTTAATCGCCACATTTCTGAACTAAAACCAAATAGCGGTTCGAGTAAATCAATAGTCATATGATTATGAAATAATTTCAAATCTGTCGTTTTCTCTAGTTCTTGTCCAACAGTCATCTTACCAACTGCCTGTGGGCCAAATAACAAAATAAGTTTCATGATTCAACCACCTTCCTATTTTATAGTAATTCGTCTATCTTATTCAGTATCCTCTCTATTACTTTAATAGACGCTGATACATTTCCATCAATATTTAAAGAATGATTTGCTTTAGGAAATATATCTAACTGAAATTGCTTTTGTTTTAGCTTTTCAATTGCGGCAAAATTAAAATGCGGATCTGCATCACCAATCGCAATATAAGCAATTTGTTTACTGTTTAACAAAGAGTAAGCCATTCTATCTATTTTCAAAGAAGGCGTAAGTATTATCCATTTAGAATCATTAAAACGTTCTTGGTTCATATATTCTAATACAATTGGCATTGTCCCAATAGATTTCCCTATAAATACATATTCTGAGTACTGATGATTCGATGTAACTTCTTCAATAACAGGGTTCACCATCTGGAATATTAGTTCTGGTATTTCTTCTAGAGGCAAACGAAGTAAATCATCGATGGATGAATAATGGATCTGAATGATATCGTATTTTTTCTCTAATAATAGCAATGTTGCATAATAAAGCGCTGGTGAATCATATGTATAACCGGTTCCTGAAAACATAAAGCACATCTTGTCTGATCCCGATTGATAATGTGTATACGTAATAGAAGGTTTATTTTCCACTTGTATAGTTTTATCAATAATTTCCAATATAAATCTCCCCTTTTTAGTATTGAGTCTATTTCAACCACAAATTATGAATATTTTAAATGCTATTTAATATTCTTTGAGATTCTATATGAGTAAATGTTTCATTACTTTAGTTAAAATTGTTTTGAATATTAGAAATTATTATACACTTTCTTTTAAAAATGTAAATAATGTAAGAAGGATGCTTTTAATAAAATTGAAAAGGTCCTTCCCATAAGTAGCAAACCTACGGGAAAGACCTTACTCCTTCGGTGGTAGAGTCAAGCTTCCACCATCCTAATTGGAAATGAAATACTCTCCAAAAATTAATATTTTTATTAAGCAACAAATTCTTCTGCTTGAGGATCATTTTTAGACATTTTGTTAGAAAGCGATTTATAACTAAATAATAATACAGCTAATGTTAAAACTGAGAAAACAATCAGATAGATTAATAATGTTAACGTATTTTGGACTAACAATGAAGCATCTCCTAAAGAAATAATTGATTTGAAGCCTTCATTTGAATACGTTAAAGGCAAATATTGACTTAATGATCTTAAATTCTCTGGAAGCATAGGAATCGGTAGGTTGGAACCTGTAATCGTCAATTGAAGGACGATAAATGCAAATGCAACAAAACGTCCAAAATTGCCAGCTATCGAAACTAAGAAGAAAATAATTGTCATAAATGTTACACTGACAAAAATACTAAATAGTATAAATTGACCCGCACTTGCTACTTGAAGTTTTAAGAACAACAAGGCAAATAGTGATACTAAGACACCTTGGGCAACTGCTAAAATACCTAATTTTAGCCATTTGCTTACAAACCAACTTAATCCAGAACCAGGTAAAATTGCTGGGCGTTTGAAATCGGTTACAAATGTTAAAACAAGTAAACCGACAAATAGTGCTAAAGAAAGAATATAAGGTGCTGTTGAATCACGGTAGTATTCATATGCATTTTCTTTTTCTCCCTTTAAACTCACTGGATTTGAGAACATTGCAATTGTATTATCAGTTGCTTTAATACTGCTCACTTGTTTCGCTCCATCTGATAGTCCGTCTGTTAATTCTTGACTTCCAGATTGAAGTTTAGTAGCTCCTTTATTCAAACTGTTTACACCAGTTGTGATTGTCCCCCATCCTGTAGATACCTGTTGATTACCAACACTAATTTGTTTTAAACCTCCATTTAATGTTGCAACAGATGATGAGAGTTTCGCCCAATTAGAAGATAAACTTGCATTACCATTTGCCACCTGAGTAGCACCTGATTGTAGTTTATTTATCCCCCCAATTGCAGACGTTTGCCCTGTAATCAACTGGTTAAGACCAGAATCTAATTGTTTTGAGCCTGCTGCTAACTGATTTACGCCAGCCGCTAAAGAATTTGCACCTGTTTTTAATGGTTGGATTTGTTGATTGAATTGTGTTAATCCTTTAGTAATAGCATCACTTGTACCAACAAGTGTCATAAATTCGATATCTTGGGCTAATTCTGGATGTTTGGATAAAAACGCTTTCATTCCATTGGTTAAATTTTGAGAGCCTGAAACTAATTGAGGTGTTGTTTCTGTTACTTTTTGA
Source organism: uncultured Rummeliibacillus sp. (assembly GCF_934216135.1). Taxonomy (NCBI): domain Bacteria; kingdom Bacillati; phylum Bacillota; class Bacilli; order Caryophanales; family Caryophanaceae; genus Rummeliibacillus; species uncultured Rummeliibacillus sp. The sequence goes on from NZ_CAKQBI010000016.1 coordinate 5,780, forward strand.
ATACCACCATTTAATTGGGCTACACCAGGTTTTAATTGTTTTTCTAAACCATTTGTCAAAGAGCTACTACCAGCTTTAGCTGATTTTAGTCCATTTAATACCTGTTGTGAACCTGACTTTAAAGTCCCAATACCGTTTGCTACTTGTTTCGAACCTGCAGCTAATTTGTTAATATTTCCTTGTCCATTTTGAAGAGAAACTAAAAGTTGTTGTGAACCTGCTGCAGCTTTACTAGAGCCATCCGCAAGTGTCTTAATATCACTATTTTTTTCATTTAATGAGTCTAATAGTTTTTGAGTACCGTCAGAAAGCGTCTTTGTTCCTTTTGAGATTTTCTTTGAGCCATCTGCACCCGTTGTAAATCCATTTGAAATGTCACCAAGTTTAGCAAAAATCGTACTAGTATATGTTGCTGTTATTTTGTTACCTAATTGCTCTCGAATTTTTTCTACAGCACTTTTTGTGACTTGTGCAGCCATGAAGTTGAGCCCCTCATTTTGAACATATCTCAACTCAGGTATTTGAGGATTTTCATCTAAAACAGTCGTTACTTTTTGAGAAAAGTCCTCAGGTACTTCAATCATCATATAATACTTTTGATCTTTCATACCTTTTTTTGCTTCTTCCATCGTTACAAAGCTCCATCCCAAAGCTTTGCTTTCCTTTAGTTCTGCTACTAGTTCATTTCCCGCATTAATTTCTTTGCCATCGGATACGGCTCCAGCATCATTATTTACAAATGCAACTGGAAGATTGTCAAGATGATCATAAGGTCCCCATTTGGCAGATAACAAAATTGCTGCATAAACTAGTGGTATCAACAAGACACCGATTACTGAAAACAACACCCCTTTGTTTTCTTTAAGTTTTGACAATTCTTTACCTAAAACTTTGAACGCATCCATTTCTATCCCCCATTCTTTTTAAATGTAGAAATGACCATTATGAATGAACATTCATTCAATTGTGGCTATACATTTCTGTATAATATATATTCTAAATATTCTGTTTTTAACCTCTATTTCCACAAAATATTTTTTAAGCAAATTTCGACAATATTAATTAAAAATGAATGGATACCCTTGACATTATTACGATATAGTATTATAATATATTTTGTTGTTACAAAATGGGCATATGGCGCAATTGGCTAGCGCACCTGACTCTTAATCAGGGGGTTGTGGGTTCGACCCCCACTATGCCCATCATTTTAAAAGAACCATCACAATATTGTGATGGTTCTTTTTTATCTCTGAATTATTTTTATCTTTATAAGGAATGATCTACTCGGTATTTAATCTCTTTAAGAAACTATAATTTTCCGCTTGACATTATTAGAATATAGCGTTAAGATAATTTATGTCATAAAGCAAACGGGCGTATGGCGCAATTGGCTAGCGCACCTGACTCTTAATCAGGGGGTTGTGGGTTCGACCCCCACTACGCCCATAATAAAAAACACAGCATTTAATTAGAGGCCACTGAAAAACTCACGTTTTTTATTTTGTTAAACAGTTATCAAAAATAAAAGGCGACTATCGGTTCGATTTTGAACAGAAAGTCGCCTTTTTCTCTATTCTTTTATATTCTTTTTCCTTCAAAATGGTCATAATTCGTTTGAGATTGACGGCGAATATAGCCATCGCTCCTTGCATGTTCATACCTAATAGACCCGCAGATGATGCTACATCATACCCGTGTCTGTGTTTTAATTCACTATTCTTTGCTTCAATCTTATATTGAGATTTTGCTTTTTCTTTAAATTCCTCGGTATTTTGAAATATTTCTTGCTCCTTATGTTCTGTTGATTTAATCACCGAGTAACTTTTACTCTTCGCTCCTTTTTTATAACATCCCTCTTGAAGAGGACAAACTTTACATTTTTCGATATCAAAAAAGTAAGTTAGCACTTGATTTTTCCCTTGGTTTTTCTTGCCTGTCCGTGCTTTTCGAGTAGCTAAATTTCCTGCTGGGCAGATAAATAAATCGGCATCCTTATTAAATTCAAATTCTTTTTCCTTTGGTCGTATACCATCTGTAATTACTGGATTCAACTTTGATACTAATTGAATTTTGTTTTCTTTTGCGTAATGAATATTTTCCTTTTCAGAATAAGCTGTATCTCCAATCACCGTGTCAATTTCCATACCTGTTTCTTTGCTTTTTTCAATGAGTTCTTGAAGATATTTTCCATCACTTTGTTCACCTGTTGTCACAATTGCAGCGGAGATCAATCTTTCATCACTCATCGCAATGTGCGTTTTGAAACCAAAAAATGAAGAATCAGCTGTTTTATGACCGATACGTGCATCTGGGTCTGCAGAGTGATTGAACTGTTCTGTATAGTCTTCAACCACTTCTTATAAGACATTTAATTTTTCTTGAACAGCTGGGATATAGGAAATTTTCGGTTCATTTTCGACGACTGTAATGACTTCTTTACAATAAGCTAATTCATCTTTTACTTCGTTAGAAGTCGTTTTCGTTGGGAATTTTTCTTTCATGGATTCGTCAAATTGATAGACTGTTTTTCGTACATTTTTTGATTTTTTCTGTAAAAATTCCTTTGGTGATTTTTGATTATATCGAGCTTTTGTATGTGTGGCATCCACAATAATCGATTTACTTTTGATAATTTTCTTTTCTAATGCGATTTCAACCGTTTTCCCTATAAGCATGTCTAATAAACTCACGTCCTTGAGACGAAGTCTGCGGAATTTTGTAAGTGAACTTGGATCAATCACCGCATCTTCTGGTGACATATCTAAGCAATACTTAAATGACATATCATATTTGGAACGTTCCACGACATTGATATCTGATACATCAAAAATAGCTTTTAACAATAAATACTTAAACATTCGAATCGGAGGTATTGCGTTACGCCCGTTGTCTAAACAGTATTTTGTTTTTAGCTCTTTAAAATGAATGTGCAATCCACAAGTTCGTTGATTTGACGAAGCATATTATCTTTTGGCACGACCATATCATAAATTGCCATGAATGGGCTTAATTTAAGGGTTTCTTGGTTTGAAATCATCAGGTATACCACCTACATTTACTTCATTTAATTATACAGGAAAGGCGTTGCTTTTTTGAACAAAAAATCTATTAAAGAAGGAGAACATAGTGGATTGGAGTGGAAGGCAGCGACTCCAGCGGGAACAGCGCGAGCTGAAAGCCCCGCAGGAACGAAGTGACGAGGAGATTGAAGCCGTGCACGCGGAAAGCGCCTGCCTGGAACGGAAATCCACGGCTGAAAAAAGCGAGTATGAGAACAAATGGATGGTTCTCATACTCGCAATAAAAATCAGAAAGGACTTTTTCAGCGACCTCTTTAATTATGCTGTGTTTTTTATTATTTATTTGGATTACAGCGTTGTAATCTAATAAGCAAATATAATAATATACGTACTTGATCAAACTTATTAATAAATTTCAGTTATTACATTCGTCATAGACAATAACTGAGGTGCTAGATTTGTTGCTCAAAAAATTGTATAGTTCATCTATCTCCTCAAATCTTGAAGGCCAATTATTAGATTCTTCCCACACAATATCATTTTTTTAAGCAATGCATTGCTACTTCTGCTTCGGCCCAAGGAACTGTATATCCTTTACCTTTCGAGCAAAATATACTTGAAGATGTGTATTCAGGATCACTATTCTTATCATAATTAATCATTTCAATTACTTCATCTGGATTATGGCATTGATCATAGCCACTAAACGTCAAATTTAATACACCTTTTCCATTCGTATAAGATGAAAATGTTGAGTTGTAATCCATAAACGTTGATACAGGTCCCTTACCATTGATCAGTACTTTTTCTTTAGTCATTATTGGAGGCTCAAATTCACCATGCAATTTTTGAATATCCGTCATCATTCTCCCAACAAATTCAGCAGAAGCTTTCATTTTGAAATGATAATATGGTTCTAGTAAATGATTTTCTACTTGTTCAAGACCTTGTCGAATCGCTCTTAAAGTGGCTTCTCTAAAATCGCCACCTTCTGTATGCTTAATATGAGCTCGTCCTGTCAGTAACGTAAACTTAATATCTGTAATAGGAAAACCAGTTAATAAACCATGGTGCTCTTTTTCAAAAATATGTTGTTTCACTAATCTTTGGTGACCATCAGATAAGTCATCTGCTTGACAGGCATTTTCAAATATTATACCTGCTCCTCTTTCAGTTGGCTCCATTAGAAGATGCACCTCAGCGTAATGTTTTAGAGGTTCAAAATGACCATATCCAATTACTTTTGACGCTATTGTTTCCTTATATAATATTTGAGGTTTTTCAAAATATATATGTAAACCAAATCGATTTTTAACAACTTCAGTTAATACCTCTAACTGAATAATCCCCATAACATGTAAATGGATTTCTTGGAATCTCTCATTCCAAATTACATGTAAAGAAGGATCCTCTTCATCCAATAATTGAAAATAAGCTAATACATCCTTTATATTTTCATTACCTTCATTTACTACTTTCGATTGTAATGTTGGGATTATATTAACTGATAGACCATAATCGGTAACTTCCTCCCCAATTATATCTCCAATAGCAGCACTAGAAATTCCAGTAACAGCAAATATTTCACCAGCTTTTACTTCTTTTACAACTTCATATTGGTTGCCATTATATAATCGAATTTCTGTTACTTTTTCTGTATTCTCTCCAAACTTCAGTTCATCACGCACTTTTAATGTACCTGTTAACGCCTTCATAAATGTAATTCGTTGCCTATTATTATCATGTCTAATTTTAAATATTCTTGAAGTAAAAGGGCGCTCTATATTATATGTTGTTTCCGTTAAAATAGAAATTTGATCTAAAAATTCTACTATACCGATATCTTTTAAGGCGGAACCATATGCACAAGGAAATACTTCTCTATTTTGTATCAAGCGTCGAAATGTTGATAAAAAAAGTTGCATATCAATATTTTGTTCCAAATATTTTTCTAATAATTCATCATCATGTTCAGCGATAAATTCAATAACTGATTCTGATAGAGTTTGATTTGTTAAGCAGTTAGTAATTGGAAGAATATTTTGATCTAATTCTTGTTGCAATTCTTTAAGTACTTTAGGAACATTTGCAGCTTCTTGATCAATTTTATTGATAAATAGAAAAGTAGGAATTTCGTGTTTTTTGAGGAGTTGCCAAATTGTTTCTGTATGGCCTTCTACTCCATCAACAGCGCTTACTATGACTATTGCATAATCCATTACTTTTATAGCCCTTTCCATTTCAGGAGAAAAGTCTATATGTCCAGGCGTATCGATAATTGTATAAGTATCTCCATTTTTTATAAATCTACCTTGTTCCGCAAAAACAGTTATTCCTCTTTCCTTTTCTATCGCATTGTAATCCAAAAAAGCGTCTTTATGATCTACGCGGCCTCTAGTTTTTATACTATTTGTATGAAATAACAACTGTTCGGAAAATGTCGTTTTACCAGCATCGACATGTGCTAAAACCCCGATTGTTTTAAACATTGTACTTCCTCATTTCTAATATTTCATTAACATTAGTATATCAAATCCTTTCTCTCATAAAAAATACCGTTGCAAGCATTCGTTTGCTTACAACGGTCTGTTCACTCCCATTCATATGGTGTTTCTTGGTATACATAATAGTTTAACCAATTTGAAAATAGTAGATGTGTATGTGAACGCCAAACATTCAAAGGCCTCTTCGTTGGATCGTCATTTGGAAAATAATGTTTAGGTATAGGGATGTCTAAACCTTTTGCGACATCTCTTTCATACTCATCTTTCAATGTACAAGCATCATATTCTAAATGGCCAGTTACCATTATTAATCTTTCATCTTTTGAAATAGCTATAAAAAGGCCAGCTTCATCAGAAGAGGATAACACTGATAATTCAGGATGCGCTTCGACTTCTTCTAATGAAACCGAAGTATTACGTGAATGTGGTGCAGTGAACACGTCATTAAACCCTCTTAATAATTTTACAGTTGAATCTTTTACTGTATGGTTAAAAACTCCTGAACACTTTTCAGGTAACGGGAATTTTCCAATTCCAAAATGATGATAAAGGGCTGCTTGTGCTCCCCAACAAATATGTAAAACAGATGTTACATTTGTTTTTGACCAATCCATTATTTGCTTTATTTCTTCCCAAAAATCAACATCTTCAAATTCCATAAGCTCAATTGGGGCACCAGTAATGATCAGTCCATCAAAACGACGATGTTTAACCTCTTCATAAGTAGTATAGAAAGTTTCTAAATGAGATTTACTTACATTTTTTGATTCATGTGTTGCAGTATTTAGAAATGTTACGTTTGTTTGTAAAGGTGTATTACCTAAAAGTCTAAGAAGTTGTAATTCTGTTTTTTCTTTTTGTGGCATCAAATTTAATATAGCTATATTTAAAGGACGAATATTTTGACTTCTAGATCGATCTTCATCCATTACGAATATTTTTTCTTTTTTTAACAGTTCTGTAGCAGGTAAATCTTTAGGAATATTAATTGGCATTTGTAACTCTCCTTTTTGAATATCTTTAATCACTTTCGATTGAGAAGATTATTCATAATTTGACAATTGAAATCACTAACTTAAATTCCTACAATTACTTCTCTCAACCTAACACTAGTTTGTTAGGTTATATAGGTGGAATTGATGTAGGAACTAGCTTAATGTAATTGAGTGATAAAAAATAAAACCCCTTTTCTATGATAAGAAAAGAGGTTTAAATTCCGCTCAGTTTTCTTATCTTCCAAGACAGTTGTCTTGTAGGACTTAGCACCTTTCTGCAGAGCAGAGGTTGCTGAAGCTTCATAGGGCCATTTCCCTCAGCTTCTCTTGATAAGATCTATACAATTAATGTAATCCTAACATGGAAATGCTGATATTGCAAACTTTTCAGAAAATACAAGAAAAACAGAAACTTAAGCAACTTTAAAGAAAAAGAACCACTTATTCCTAGCTTATTATAATTATGGAGAATTTAGTATGAAAATTGAAAAAAAGCCACATGAATGTAGGTTACAATCAGTATCCATTTTTAAACTAAGGAGGATTTTGAAATAGACTCTTTATACATATTTAGATTAAATCTATTATATTACCTACTAAGTTTGACTATTCTTCCTGGATATGTTTTTGTATGCGGATTATGTTTTTTAATTTTTCTAATTTTTACTGTTATATAATAGATAACTATGATAAAATAATTGTTAAATTTAAGTTTTAACTAAGGAGTGCTTACTAGTGAAAATCGAAAGATCAAAAAAAATGGCTATGTTTCCAAAAGCAATATTCGGAGATTTAAAAGCGGCCGCCAATCGTAAAGCAGCTTCTGGTACTAAGTTAATCGATTTAAGTCTCGGTAGCCCAGACCTCCCCCCCGATGAAAAAGTACGTATGGAACTTTCTAATCAAGCAGCATTAGCAAGTTCTTACGGTTATACTTTGGGCGGAACGAAAAAATTCTACCAAGCTGTTGCAAATTATTATAAACGTCGTAGTAATGTAGATTTAGATCCCGAATCAGAAATTATTCAAACTATGGGTTCTCAAGAAGGTTTAGTTCATGTACCAATGGCCTTTTGTAACCCGGGAGATTATGTTTTAACAACAAATCCCGCCTATGTAGCCTATGATGCCGGTATTCACCTAGCAGAAGCAATTCCTTATTATATGCCTTTGTTAGAAGAAAATTCTTTTTTACCAGACTTTGATGCGATTCCAGTTGAAATTGCTGAAAAAGCAAAAATGATGATTTTAAATTTACCTGGTAACCCTGTACCTGCAATGCCATCTGAAGTATTTTTCGCTAAAGTTGTAGCATTTGCAAGAAAATACAATATAATAGTACTTCACGACGCTGCATACTCAGAATTCTATTTTGATGGTGGCAAGCCTATGAGTTTCTTATCTACACCTGGCGCAAAAGAAGTTGGCATGGAAATCAATTCTCTTTCTAAAAGTTTTAGTTTAGCAGGAGCACGTATTGCTTATATTGCTGGTAATGCTGAAATGATTTCGATTATACAAGAACTAAAATCGAACCTTGACTATGGTACTTACCAACCGATTCAAGATGCTGCATGTGTAGCTTTAGATCATGCTGAAGAAATCACTGACCGTTTACGTTCTGTGTTTACAAAACGTCACCATATTTTAGTCGAAGGTTTAGAGAGTATTGGTTGGAATGTTACACCATCAGAAGGTGGAATGTTTGTTTTTGCAAAATATCCTAATCAAGAGATGAACGACATCGATTTTGTATATCATGCAATTGAAAAAACAGGCGTTGTAATGGTTCCAGGTTCAATATTTGGAGATGCCGGTAAAAATTATGTCCGTCTAGCATTAGTTCAAGAAGAATCTTTACTTAAAGAGGCTGTAGAACGTCTGGGAAAGCTTTCAAAAGTTGAAGTTGGCGTATAAATTTTGAGTTATATTTCAAAGTTCAAATTTGTTTCTTGACAAGTTTGAACTTTTTTGTTGTTTAAGCTTAACCAGTGGAGCTTTTCATTAACTAAAACCCCAATACTTTGATTCCATAAAAAAAGGGGGTAAACTGCTCCCCCTCTTAATTCTTTATATCCTTCGATGAGCCTTCATTTAAATAAACTTCACCGTCTTTATAAATCATCTGTTCTGGATAGCGTAGGTTTATAACCGCGTCCTGAAGTTCTTGTGAAGGTGCACGTGTTGAGAGTGACACAATTATATTAGTAGCGAAGGCAGCTATCGCCCCGAAAATACCAGCGCCTGTATCGATAATGCCTAATATCGTAAAGCCACCATACTTTGCACTAAAAATGTAAAGAAGTGTCACAGCTAAACCGACAAGCATGCCAGCCATAGTTCCTTTTGCATTAGCCCGCTTCCACCAGACGCCTAATACGAGTGCAGGGAAGAAAGTACCGGTAGCAATTGCAAATGCCCATGCAACAATTTGGGTAATGGCACCAGGTGGGTTTAATGCAATAAGACCAGCTAGTAGTGTTGCAACAACAATTGAAATACGACCTATAAGTAGACGTTTTCGTTCAGATGCTTGTGGATTGATAATGCGGTAATAAATATCATGTGCAAACGACGAAGAAATAGAAATCATTAAGCCACCAGCTGTAGATAGTGCAGCTGCCATTGCACCTGCAGCCACTAGTCCAATAACAAAGATACCTAGATTTGCAATTTCAGGTGTAGCCATTACGACAATATCGTTAGCAATTGTAAGTTCAGCCCATTGAAGTATGCCATCACCATTCGTATCGGCTATCCCTAATTTTCCTGTATCAATCCATGATTGGGTCCACGAAGGTAATTCAGCAATCTTTTTACCAGCAACTTCCGTTAATAAAATAAAACGAGCAAAGGCTGCATAAGCTGGTGCACTAAAATATAAAAGTCCGATAAAAACTAATGCCCAAGCGCCTGACCAACGAGCCGCCTTCATAGTACCTACAGTATAAAAACGTACAATAACATGTGGAAGTCCAGCTGTACCACACATTAATGTAAACATGAGTGCTAAAAACTGCCATTTAGTTCCATTTGTGAATGGTGCAAAATATTCAGAGATTCCAAGTTCTCGGTCTAGTTCCCCCATTTTTGTTACAATTTCACCATAGGATATCCACGGTATAGGATTACTAGTTAATTGTAATGACATAAAAATAACAGGTACTAAATATGCGATTATTAAAATAACGTATTGTGCAACTTGTGTCCAAGTAATGCCTTTCATCCCACCGAATGCAGCATAAAATGCAATTAACACAACGCCGATCAGTGTTCCTATTTTAGCATCAATTTCAAAGAGACGTCCGATTACTACACCAGAACCTGATAGCTGCCCAATTGAATACGTGAAGCTTATAATAATTGTACATATAGCAGCAATTATTAGCGCTGCCTTACTATTAAAACGGTCTCCGATAAATTCAGGTACAGTAAAGCGACCAAATTTACGAAGCTGAGGTGCAAGTAATATTGTTAAAAATAAATAACCGCCAGTCCATCCCATAATATAGGCTAATCCATCATAGCCAAGTAACATGATAGTACCAGCCATTCCGATAAAGGATGCTGCACTCATCCAGTCTGCCCCAATCGCCATCCCATTAAAAATAGGAGGTACTCCACGACCAGCAACATAAAAATCAGATGTTTGCTTAGCAGTATTAAATACCGCTATTCCAATATATAAAGCAAATGTACATAGTATAATCACCAGTGATACTAAAAATTGACTATCCATATTCAGCCTCCTTCCATTAGTGATCTATCATGTTTTTTGAACCTATTTCTTTATTTCGTTCATCATCAATCCCATATTTTTTATCAATTTTGTCCCCGACAATCGCATTTACAAACAGTAAAACAATGAAAGTAAATAACGCTCCAAATGCCCCCATAAAATAGTGGAATGGGAATCCCAAAAACTGAATTTCAGTTAGTGAGTCTGCAAACGCTACCATAACATAAGACACAAGAAACCAAAGAGCAAAATAAACAAACATGTACCTATTTTTCTCACGGAAATAAGCATCAGCAACTTCTTTATCAATCTTTTTCATACGGACCACCTTTCTATTAATCTATCTCAAATCAAAAATAAATTGAAACGTTTCCTTTAAAGGAAGCGGTACCAGAATTATCTTGACTATCATTAAAATAATTAGTGCAACCACAGGAAAGGTAAGAAAAATGAACCGTTTTTTTATTAGTGCATAGGTAAGACAAATACTAGTGAATAAGATAAGAAACAGAAGCAACAAAACACCTCCTATAATCTCAACGTCTTCTAATATATGTTGGAAATGATCAAGATAAAACGATAATAAAGTAAAAAATCCTAATCGATTGATTCTACAAAATTTGATGCACATACTAAATCATACAAATATTTTTATAAGAACCTGCAAAATACAAACAAAGTTTCTCTTAAATTCCAATCTTTATCCATTCAACTTTTAACATAAAAAAGTACTTCCTATAATAGAAATGGTACCCGTTCCATTTCTTTATAAGAAGTACAATTAAAAGAGGTTATTTGCATGTGAATGGCGATTCTCTGAGCGCTTTAATTCACAGATGTTATTTCACTGTTGTAGTTACAGGAATTGCTGCTTGTAATATTTCAACAGCCTGATCTATTTCATCATAACTTACTGTTAATGGTGGAAGTAAGCGGACAACATCTTCTCCTGCAGGTACAAGTAGTAAACCATTTTTGTCAGTTATTTCAACCAATTTTGAAGAGCTATCACAATTTATTCCGAGTAAGAGGCCCATCCCTCTTATTTCAACAGAAGCAGGTAACGCCGCTTGCAATTTTTCTTTAAAATATTGCGATTTATCTGTTACAGTTTTTAAAAACGCTTTTGTGAAAATTTCCTCAATAACTGCTGTCGCAACTGCCATTGCTAATGGATTACCACCAAACGTAGTACCATGAGTACCCGGACCAAAGCTTTCATATAATTCGGCGGTTCCTAACATAGCACCAATTGGAAAACCACCAGCTAAACCTTTTGCTAATGTTACAATATCAGGCTTTAATGCAGTCTGTTCATAAGCATAAGCTGTACCCGTACGACCAATTCCCGTTTGAACTTCATCGACGATACATAAAATTCCTTTTTCATCACAGATTTTTTGAATTGCTTGTGCGAATTCAGGTGTAATTACATGAACGCCACCTTCGCCTTGTACGACTTCTAACATAATAGCTGCTGTCTCATCGTCAACTTTTGCCAGTAAGCTATCTACATCATTAAATGGTATGTACTCAAATTTTTCGACAATAGGTCCAAAACCTTTGTGCACTTTTTCTTGACCAGTTGCAGACATGGAACCAAAAGTTCTACCATGAAATGAATGTAAGCAAGTAATAATTTTATGCTTTCCAGTATGTTTTCTAGCTAATTTTATGGCTGCTTCATTTGCCTCCGTACCACTATTACAGAAGAAAGCATGTGATAAATGTGTATCTTTGACTAATTTCTCTGCTAATTTCTCTTGATACTTATTTTCAAAGAGGTTAGAAGTGTGCCAAAGTAATTCACTTTGATGCTTAATCGTATCTACCAATATTGGATTTGCGTGTCCTAAGCTTAATACTGCGATTCCGCTTGTAAAGTCTAAATAGGATTTACCATTTTCATCCCAAACTGTTGTACCTTTACCCTTTACAATTTGAATTGGTCTAGTTTTATAATTGCCGAATAGTGCGCTCATAATAACACCCCTTCTTTTGTAATTTTAGTGCCTTGAAACTTTTGATCGACGATATGTATAGCTGGAATTCCTTCTTCTAAACATGCAATCGCTGCTTGAACTTTCGGAATCATACCACCATATATATCCTTTGTTTCAATCCAATTTCTAATAATCTCTGGGTTTACTTCTTGTTGAACCTCATTATTAATCCTAATGCCAGGTGTATCTGTTACTAACAATAATGCATCTGCTTTAATCGCCAATGCTATATCGCTAGCTACTGTATCTCCATTTATATTTAGTGGAATCCCATCTTTTGTGGCACCAAAACAAGCAATGACTGGTACTTTACCTGCATCAAAATATTGTTGAATCGTAGACAAATGTACTTTTTGAATTTCACCAACATAGCCATAAACTGATTGATCAAGAAAATCGCTCTCAAAAATAGAACTATCTATGCCATTTAACCCAATGGATGAGATACCTGCAGAATTTAGCTGCTTTGTAAGGTAAGGATTTACTTCTTCGATAAGGGCATGTTGTACGATTTTGACTGCCTCTTTAGATGTAAAACGAATTCCATTAACCTTCTTATATGCTATATTGTTTTTCTCTAAGCTAGCATTAATAGCAGGTCCACCACCATGTACTATAACAACTTGATAGCCACTTTTTATATACTTTTGGACTTTCTCAAAAAATGAGCTGTTTAAGTCGCCTAGTATACTTCCACCAAGTTTTATCACTATAGTTTTATGATCTATATGTGGCATTGATTTGGACATAGTCATACGTTAAATCACACCCCCATGCAGTTCCTTTACCTTCTCCAATTCCCATATCGACTAAAATTTTCACTTCATTTTGTTTTAAATATTCCGTTATTTCTTCTTCAGAAAATACAATTGGTTCTCCGGATTCCACAACAAGTGTTGAACCAATTTGAATTTTAATATTTTCCGGTTTAACGGTCATTCCACTATATCCAACTGCGCAAATAACTCTTCCCCAGTTTGCATCACAACCAAAGACTGCTGTTTTAACTAGTGAAGAACCAACTACAGTTTTTGCAATCTGTAATGCCTCTTTATCATCTTTTGCGCCTGATACATTTACTTCAATTAGTTTAGTTGCACCTTCTCCGTCTTTTGCAATCATTTTAGATAGGTCTTCGCAGGCAGATTTAAAAGCTTCCGTAAAGACATTCCAATCCGGATGATCTGGTGTTAATTCATTATTTTCTGCCAATCCATTTGCTAGGACAAGTACTGTATCGTTTGTAGATGTATCTCCATCAACTGTAATCGCATTAAATGTTTTTTCTGTAGTATCTGCTAATAGTGCTTGGAGAGTTTCATGACTAATATTGGCATCAGTTGTGATATACGCTAGCATTGTTGCCATATTTGGTTTAATCATACCTGATCCTTTAGCAACTCCTGCAATAATTACCTCTTTATCATCAATTTTAATGCTGTAAGCAGTATGTTTTGTGACAGTATCCGTTGTTAAAATTGCTTGTGAAAAATCAAGTGCATCTTCCAATTCTGTACCGGGGTTAATTGTTTCAATTCCCTTTTTCACAGTATCCATTGGCATTAATTCACCAATAACACCTGTTGAACATACACCTACCAAACTCTGTGGTATATTTAACTTTTCAGCTGTCAATTTCTGCATTGTATAAGCGTCTTCTGCACCTTGAGTACCAGTACATGCATTTGCGTTTCCAGAGTTAACGATGATTGCTTGCATTTTACCAGTGCTGTGAACAATGTCTTTTGAAAGTAATAACGGAGCAGCCTTGATGACATTCGTTGTGAAAACACCTGCCACATTTGCTGGAACTTCACTGACTAACAATGCCATATCTTTCTTTTTGTGTTTAAGGCCACAATGAATCCCTGCTGCTTTAAATCCTTTTGGTGAAATAATATTATGACTTGCACTTCTTTTTAATATATCTGTAACTGTCAACATACTCTCTCCCTTTATATCCAAATTGGAATTTGTGTTAATCCTGTTGTAATCTCATAACCAAACATTACATTCATATTCTGAATTGCTTGACCTGCTGCACCTTTTACTAAATTATCAATTACTGAGATAATAGTTGCCCTACCTGTACGTTCGTCTACATTTATATGTATATCGCAATAGTTTGTTCCGCGAACTTGGCTAGTATTTATTTTTGTAGTGTTTTCGATTACTCGTACAAATGGATGCTTTTCATATTTATTATAAAGACTGTTATATAAATCTTCTTTTGTAACACCAACTTGTAAATTTGCATAGCTAGTTGCCATAATTCCACGATTCATAGGTACTAAATGTGTAGAAAAAGTGATTGGATTATTTTTTTCAGCAAACATTGCCATAGCCTGTTCAATCTCTGGAATATGTTGATGCTGATTGATCTTGTATATTGATGTATTATCGTTTGTTTCACAAAAGTGGTTGTTGGCATTTGGTTTATTTCCAGCACCACTTATTCCACTTTTCGCATCTATTATTAAACTTTTAGAATCTATTAAGTTATCTTTCAGTAGTGGTAATAATGATAATAAGACTGCCGTTGGATAACATCCTGGATTAGCAATTAAATTAGCATTTTCAATTTGTTTTTCATTCCATTCAGTAAGACCATAAACACTTTTTTCAATAATATGCAAAGGAGCTGAAGGTAGCTTATACCATTTTTCATAATCTTCAGTGTTCTTGATTCGAAAATCCCCTGATAAATCGATTACTTTTACTTTTTCATTAAGTATTTCTGGAATTAACTTACTAGAAACTCCAGATGGCGTACTAGTAAAAATAACATCCAATTTTCGCAATGCTTCAGGTTCAATTTTTTGTAAGGGCTGATCAATTATTTTTCGGAGATGTGTATATTTATTCGAAAAAGGAATACCATCTTCTGATGACGAGAAAAGATGAATTGTTTCTACCTTCGAATGATTATACAAAAGCCTTAGTAATTCAAGACCACCATATCCTGTTGCTCCTATTATTCCAACCTGCATTGCGCTCACCTCTTGTATATGATGTTATTATTATATTGTTGGATATTTATAAAGTCAACTGTATTTTTATTATTTATCAAATAATTTTAAATTAACGGACTTAAGCGTATTTTCTTATCGTTACAAAACAAATCGATTTCAATTTAATATGCAAAAATTAATTTCATATTAATCGTGTATCTTAAATGTAAATATTAATCTTCCAATTTTTTGGGTGTTTCAACTCCTGGATATTGAATTAGTTCCCTAAAATTGAAACTTCATAAAGAAAATTGAATACATATTCAAGAAGTCACTGACTAGAACGTAAATCTAAGAATAATGAATCAAACATAGATAATAGTAAGATACACAGTTAGCATCGTCAGGGCTATTTTCCTTGAAAGCTACAACGATATTTTCATTCTATATTAGCAACCACTTAAATTTTCTAATTAAAAAAAGGCAAACTGACGTCCGAAGACGGCAATTTGCCTCTTTGTATTTATTAGACTATTTTTCTTTTTTCCATTCTTCTATCTCGTACTCTAGCGATACATCATCTGTATACTTGTTATAACGCTTTTTAAATAAGTAAAAGAAATGCGTTATAAATACTTTTAAGACTGCATAACCCGGAATACCTAAGATTACCCCAGGGACACCAAAGATAGATCCAGCTGTTAATAGTACGAAAATTATAGTAATCGGATGAACATGAAGTGATTTCCCCATTATTTGTGGAGAAATAAATTTACCTTCTACAAATTGTACGATTGTCCAAACTACTGCAAGTTTTAAAAGCATTAACGGTGCATTTACGATTGCTATAATTGCTGCAGGTGTAATTGCTATAATTGGTCCTAAATATGGTACAACGCTTGTAACCATAGCAAGGAAACCTAAAACAACAGCGTAATCCAATCCAATGATTAAAAAACCTATCGTTACCATAATGCCAATACAAAAAGCAACTAAAATTTGACCTTGAATGTAACTACTAATTTGATGGTCTGCTTGTTTTAAAACAAATGCAGTTCCTTCTCTCATACGAGGTGGTAGAAGTTTCATTGCAAAATTCGGCAATTTTTCTCCATCTTTTAAAAGATAAAATAATATAAACGGTACAGTAACTAAAGCAATTACGATACCTGTTAAAGTAGATATAAATCCAGTTATTCCGGTTGCAATACCTGTTCCTAATTCTTTCGCGCCATCTTTAACCGTATCATTTAACTGATTTGAAATATTATTTAATACTTCATTTAGATTAAAATTATACTTTGCCAAAGTATCATTCAGTTTAGAACTCTCTAAAAAATCTTGAATAGAGTGAACTACTTGCATAAAGTAAATCGGAAATTCCTGAATTAAATTCATAAATTGCTCTTTTAAAAAGGGAAATATTAGTGTCACAAACAATGAAATAATACTAATCCCCGCAACATAGATTATTAGTATCGACCATATTTTTGGAATTTTCCATTTCATCAATAGATTTAATACAGGTCTTAATAAGTAATACAGAATTAAAGCTAGTATAACTGGTAAAACAACTGTTCTTAAAAAAACAACAATAGGATAAAAGATAAAGGAAATTTTTTCATAGATAAAAATAATACATCCGACTAACAATAATGTAACTAACCCAAACAACAAATTTTTGCCACCCAGAAACTGGATAAACCTTGTTTTAAAAAACGAACTTTTTTCTGGTTGCAATGAATTTCCCCCTCTTATACACAAAAAATCTTCTCTGTCTATCTAACTATTTCCATTATACTCTTTTGTTACTGATTGGAACCAAGAAATTTATCTAATGCTTGTTGATTTTTTTCAACATTAATATCAAGTACAGACCCTGCTTGTGGGTAAAATCCATAATCATAGCTATGCTCAACAGGAATCGTTAATCTTTGTATGTTAGGACTTCCTCCTTTGATAATTGAAAACATATAGCCTAATTCTTGACTGTCTGTCATATCTGATTGTACATATCCTTGAACTGCACCTAACAGTTTCGGGTAATTTTTATAATTCTTTGGAGAAAGAGCTTCTTTTTTTAGGGCCTCTAATGCTTTTTGTTGACGATCAACTCGTCCAAAGTCCCCTAGATTGTCATGACGGAAACGTGCAAATCCTAACAATTCTTTCCCGTTAAGTCTTTGTTCACCTTTTTTAAGGCTAACCCCTATATTTTCGGACATATCATGATCTACGTATACTTTAACTCCGTTTGGAGCAACGATATCCACTAACTTTTCAAAACTTTTAAAGTCAATCAAAGCATAGTGATTGATTTCAACATCAAATGTATTTTTTAATGTATCCTTTAATAGTTGAACTCCACCTAAATAATAGGCTGTATTTAACTTATACGATTGGTAACCAGGTATATTTGCATAAATATCTCGCATGAAGGACACCATCTTGACATCGTTTGTATCTTTGTTCCAAGAAACTAATATCATAGAGTCTGTGCGTGATCTTACTTCACCTCGGGAATCTACACCTAATAGAAGTATATTTTCAATATTCGACTTTGTTTGTGCATCTCCTTTAAATTGTTCTACCTTTTTTGTAGCATTTGATGCAAGTTTTTGTCCTTCTTTATATTGGTTATATGAATAAACTCCAGCTATAATAGCCAGCAGTATAAATATAGTTAAAAAAGCACGACCTTTTCTTAACTTTCTTTTTTTCTTACGGACATGTGTATGACGTTTATCGTCCATATGAATTTCTCCTTTCACCACTTCTTTTTTTTAAAGAAGTTATCGTGTACACTACATATTAGTAGTAGAAACTATTCTACGCAAGTAAAATGACCAAAAAATACTTAGGAGGTCAAAATATGACAGAAACAACTCTTTCAACTGCTACTTTTGCTGGTGGATGCTTTTGGTGTATGGTAAAACCATTTGTTGAATGGGATGGTATACACAGTGTCACTTCAGGTTATATGGGGGGACATTTAGAAAACCCTACATATGAAGATGTAAAAAAAGGCACTACTGGTCATGTAGAGGTTGTCCAAATAATTTTCGATGAAGCCATATTTCCATATGAAAAATTACTAGAATTATTTTGGCAACAAATTGACCCTACTGACGATGCTGGGCAATTCCAAGATCGCGGAAGCAACTATCGAACTGCAATTTTCTACCATTCAGATAAACAAAAGATTGTTGCAGAAAAATCTAAACAAGACTTAGCCAATAGCGGTCGTTTTAAAAAACCGATTGTTACAGAGATAAAAGCTGCAACAACTTTTTACCCAGCAGAAGATTACCATCAAGATTTTTATAAAAAGAATCCAGAACATTATAAACAGGATCGAGCTGCATCTGGTAGAGATAAGTTCATCCAAGAAAATTGGAAGTAAAATCTCCTATCCAATTGCATAGCACAAATTTATTGACGTTTTTCGCATTCAAAGGATGCATATACATTGAAAAAGGCTGTATCGTAAGCTTTATACTTATGAGGCAGCCTCTTTTTGTATTTTTCCTCATAAAATCTATTAATTATTCATTTTTCTTATAAAACTACTTGTTATTCTTTCTTAACATGAAATAATAAGAGAAGAAAACTGAAAGAGGTGAAATTATTGGACTTATTTTTAATCATTTTACCTGTATTAATCGTTTTTTTAATCGGTTATATCGGACAAAAGCTCATCAATTTTGATATTAGAACGATTTCAAAAGTATCTTTGTATTTAATGTCTCCATTTTTAGCATTTCGAACATTTTATACAACTGCACTGACAATGGATTATTTATACATATGTTTGTTTGCTTCCCTTTTGATTTTATTTTTATTTATCATTACATGGATTTGGGCTCGTTTTTTAAAAGCAGAACGTTCTGAAGTATCAGCTATGATGCTAGGTGCAGTCTTTATGAATAGTGGAAATTATGGGGCTCCCGTTGTATTATTTGCTCTTGGTTCACCAGGCTTTCATGTAGCGGTTATCATCATGGTATTGCATTCATTGTTCATGAATTCGCTTGGTATTTTCTTTGCTGCTATCGGTGGGAAAGGAAAAGCCACTGTCAGACAAGCACTTAAAAACGTTTTTCAAATGCCCGTTTTATATGCATCTATTTTCGGTATAGTACTCCAACTTATTCAAGTACATGTTCCTGAAGCAATTATGAATGGCGTTGATTTGGTCGCAGATGCCTCAATCCCACTTGTCATGCTTGTATTAGGAATGCAACTTGCAGCAATTTCTAAAACTCGAGTTCAATATCGTTTTGTAACATCTGTTAGTTTTATTCGAATTATTATTTCGCCGCTAGTTGCTACCGCAATCCTATGGTTCATGCCGCTTAGTGATTTGATAAAATCTGTCCTAATTATTCAAGCTGCTATGCCTGCAGCCGCAAATACGACGATGTTGGCCTTACAATTTGATACAGAGCCAGATTTAGTATCGTTCACTACATTTGTAACAACTATTATTAGTATTTTTAGTATCCCTATTGTGCTACATTTTCTTGGTATATAGCCAATATTTTATCAATTGTAAATTCTGCTTTTAAAGCAAGCTATAATTTATGAACTTTTCGTTATAAATAATATTTTAGAATTGAGGTCTTACATATGAATAGAATTCCTCCAGTTGTGTTACTTATAATAGCAACGATATTATGGGGTGGTAATTTCGTAATTGGGAGAGCGGTTGCTAATGATTTACCTCCATTTACATTAGCCTTTTTTAGATGGTGTGTAGCTTTAATCGTCTTTCTACCCATTATTTATACTGCACTAAAACGAGAATGGCCACAAATCAAAAAGCATTGGGCAATTGTTTTAGTTCTAGGGTTTACCGGAGTTGCGAGTTTCAATACACTCGTATATATTGCATTACACTATACAACATCGATCAATGCATCTCTTATGAACATGCTTACACCTGTAATTATTTATATACTGTCCTTTTTCTTCCTCAAGGAAAAATTAAATCGTAACCAAATAATTGGTACTGTTATATCTTTTATTGGTGTAATAACAATTATCTCAAATGGGTCTATAAAAGCTCTACAACACTTTTCGTTTAATAAAGGCGATTTGATCGTTATTATCGCTGTTATTTTATGGAGCGTATATTCATTATTAGTGAAACAATATGCTAAGGAGCTACCTGGTCACACTACATTTTTTGTCTCAATTGCAGTCGGCATTATTATGCTACTACCCTTTTATATTTTTGAAACTTTTACGACTTCAATGGTGATTCATTGGTCTGCTACCTCTATCTTTGCGATTTTATATACAGGTATATTAGCATCTATTGTAGCTTTTATTGCCTGGAACACAGGGGTTGTTAAATTAGGAGCCAATCGTGCTGGCATATATCTTAATTTTATCCCTGTTTTTGCTTCCATTTTCGCTGTCATCTTTATAGGTGAAAAACTTATTCTTTCTCAGGTTATTGGTGGTCTTCTAGTCGTTACTGGAGTTTTCTGGACAGGTCGTAAAATAACTACTGAAAATAATTAATCCTTTAAGGGGCTGGGACAAAAGAGTTTTAGCCAATGAAAAATCCGAACAATAATGTGGAATTCTATTTAAAATTTCACATTTGTTCGGATTTTCTTTTAATTCATATCTATTAAAGCCCTTAATCAGGATTTTGTACAAAGGTACGAACTTTGAATATATATTTCTTCAGTATATTTAGTTTTGTGTTCCGTTCCGGACGGCGCTTTCCGCGGGCTTGGCTTCAATCTCCTCGTCACTACGTTCCTGCGGGGCTTTCAGCTCAAGCTATTCCCGCAGGAGTCGCCATCCTACACTCCACACACCATTCTATATGATGGTCATCAACAAAGAATCGTATTTTCTCAAAGAAAGACGATTGATGAAATTGATTCTATAAATTCAATTGTTCGGATTTGGAAAGCACTAATTTCGTTCTGTCCCAGCCTCTTTTTCTATGGATAAAATTCTAATATCTATTAAATAGGTATATTTCTTGGTAACTTCTGCATATAGTTACAATGCATAATTTAATATTAAAAAATGCAGTCTGTATTGT
Organism: uncultured Rummeliibacillus sp.; assembly: GCF_934216135.1. Taxonomy (NCBI): domain Bacteria; kingdom Bacillati; phylum Bacillota; class Bacilli; order Caryophanales; family Caryophanaceae; genus Rummeliibacillus; species uncultured Rummeliibacillus sp. The sequence continues at coordinate 27,062 of NZ_CAKQBI010000016.1, forward strand.
TACAAATATTACTTTACTCTGAAACATTTGTAATATATATTGTTACTAAGGAGGAATTATCCATGAAACTCAAACCCGTTATCTCGTTATCAATACTTACAGCTTTAGCTTTTGGAACTTTTTTAACTGTTCCTATGCCAAGTAAAGCTGTAACAAATTCAAATGTTACAAATATTACAAAAAGTACTAATAATCCTAATTCTACATATAAAACAGCTTCACTTCATTCATTTAAATTAGTTCGCGCTCAACACGCAGTTAAAATATTTAGCAAAGCTTCAACCAAAAGTACCGTGCTAGATTCGGTCAAAAACAATCAGGGTGTAGTTGTATTAAGAAACTATTCAAATGGTTGGTCAAAAGTATCTTTACAATTTTCATCAGGTTATATTCAAACAAAATACTTAACAAGTGTAAAAGCTAATATAAATACCCCTTATGCTATGAATATAAATAAGACCTATTCTTACTATATTCCTGGAAATACGGGCTCTGATTTTAAAACGTATTATAAAGCAAAATATCAAACTGTTTATAAACCAAATAAAACTTTAACTCATTTTTGGTTTTTAAACTCTGAACCAGATCCTTACGGAAAAATGGAATACGAAACTTTCAAAGGTCTATACACGGGGTATAAGGATATTGGGATTGCAACATTAGCTGTAAAATATCCTGTAAAACTCAATAAAACTTGGAAAGGACTAAATGGGCAAACCCTAAAAATTGTATCTACTAAAAAAACAGTAAAAACCAAATCAGGTACTTATAAGAATGTAGTTGTTGTGAAAGAAGGTAAAAACAAAAACTATTCTTACTATGCTCCACATATAGGATTGATTAAACAAGAATTAAATGGTAGAACGTTTTCTGAACTAGCTTCTATCGATCAATAACTAAACATCAAAAGCTTCCAAAACTCATCTTTAAAAATATAATCGTTATTAATGCTACTGCTGTTTAGAAAGAAATTGACCAATAAAATATTGGTCTTTTTTATTTACAACAAATTAGTTCGATACCACTGCGATTATTTTCTAAAAAATAATGTTATAATGAATACCTACGTTTCAATGAAAGGCGTTGACTTACTTGGATTTCAAAAAATTGCCAAAAAAATTACAAAACTACGAAAATATTCACTTAATCACTCATACGGATTTAGACGGTGTTGGGCCATCTATCGTATTACGTGCATTCGGGATTACACATTCCCCCTACTATGTAGAAACACGGAAAGTAGATGAAGCAGTACAAACTCGTTTAAATGAGTTAAATGATCACGAATTATTAATCATTACTGACTTAAGCGTAAACGAAGAAACTGCGGAAATGATTGATAAAGTAAATAAAAAGCCAGATGGTCGATTTGTAGTATTACTGGATCACCATGCATCAGCAGTTTCATTAAATAGCTATGAATGGGCTACTGTTCTACCGATAGTAAATGATATTAAAATGTCTGCAACAACTTTAATCTTCAAAGCGTTAAAAGATGCAGAGTATGAAATATCGCCTATTTTCCACTCAACAGAGGAAGAACTAAAGGAAATAGAAAAAAATACTGAGTATACAACGATGGAAAAAGAAACTTTCTTCGATCGTTTAGCACATTTAGTAGAAGACATTCGACTATACGATACTTGGGATTGGAATGTCCTTTCTATTCAGGAAGCGACAGATTTAAATACTATTTTTTATGCTAGAAGAAGACATGATTTTATACATGCACGAATGGACTACCTTTTGAACGGTCAACTTTTTACAGCAGAAGATCTTGCATATCTCCAATTTTCTAAAGAAGAATTACAAAAAATTCTAAAGAAAAAATCAAAACAAATGATAATTGTACCACAATATCAACTTAAAGGTCATGATACTCCAATTAATATTGGTGTAGTAGAAACAGACTCATACTATAGCGAACTAGGAAATCATTTAGCCGAAAAATTTGAAGAAGAAATTGATGCGGTATTTATCATCAGCTTAGTTAAAAACCGTGTTTCACTCCGTTCGATTGGAGATAAAGTCAATTTATCAGAAATTGCAAAGGCATACAATGGTGGAGGCCATCCTAATGCATCTGGATGCGATTTATCTGAATTGGGCCCAGAATTCTTACAAGCTGTACTAGAAGCAGGAAAAAACAAATAATTTTATCATTAAAAATCAAGGGGATATCTTGACATAATTATTGTTGAGATATCCCCTACTTCTTTTTAATTTTTCACCCCACCTAACTTTTTAATATCCATTAAAAAAAACTAACTTTAAAACTAAAATATTTTATAGAAAATACTAGATTAATGTAGCATATTTATGTAAGAATATAGATAGAAACCGATTACATTTTATTTTTGAAAATGTTGTGAAGGTTTAGTGTTTTGATCCTACTTATTGTAAAAGTAAATATTATTACATCAATTTTATAATGACTGTTTTGCTTAAATACGCAGTTATTCATAAGAACTTCACTATTTTAGGATCATGCACTTCACTCAAACAGGGGTATACATTTCACTTAGGGGGTAATTATTTATGGAAGCAACAATTGAAAGACGTATTGGTTTGAAAGAGCTAACAAACAAAGTAGTATCAGCAGAAGAAGCTGCTGCATTAATTTCAGATGGTGATGTTGTTGGTATGAGTGGTTTTACTCGTGCGGGTGATGCTAAGGTGGTTCCTGCTGCTTTAGTTGAACGAGCTAAAAACGAAAAAATCAAAATAGATGTCTATACTGGTGCTTCTCTTGGACCAGAAGTTGATCATGATTTAGCATTGGTAGGTGCAATCCGCAAACGCGGGCCTTTCCAAGCAGATAAAGGTATACGTACGATGATCAACAAAGGCGAAATTCTATTTGCTGATATGCATCTATCTCATGGTGCAGAACAATATCGTCAAGAAATCTTCGGACCTATCAAGTATGCAATAATTGAAGCTACAGCTATCACTGCAGATGGTTATTTAATACCTACTACATCCATTGGAAACAACCCTATTCTTGCCGAAGTAGCAGAAAATATTATCATTGAGTTAAATATCGCTCAACCTGAATCAATTATCGGGATCCATGATGTGTATGTACCTAAAGAACAAGGTAATCGTGAACCGATTCCTCTAACTAAAGTTTCTGATCGTATTGGTGAAGTGGGTATCAAACTTGATCCATCAAAAGTAAAAGCTATTGTTATTTCTAATAATACAGATGCTCCTTCTCCAATTGTTCCACCAGATGATGAAACACAAGTTATGGCTAATTATATTTTAGATTTTTTACGTTCTGAAATTAAAGCGGGACGTTTAACAAATACGTTAGCACCTATTCAATCTGGTATAGGCTCTGTTGCAAACGCAGTCTTAGACGGCTTTACAAATTCAGAATTTGAACATTTAGAAGTATATTCTGAAGTATTACAAGATGCAGTTTTTAATCTAATCGATGCTGGTAAAGTAGACTTCGCTTCAGCTACTTCCATTACACTTTCTGCTGAAAAAGGTAAACAAGTATATGAAAATCTTGATAAGTATGCAGATAAGTTAGTATTACGACCTCAAGAGATTTCCAACCAACCTGAACTTATACGTCGTTTAGGGTTAATTTCTATCAATACAGCACTTGAAGCGGATATATATGGAAATGTAAACTCAACGCATGTTTCTGGAAGTAAAATGATGAACGGTATTGGTGGTTCTGGCGACTTTGCTCGTAATGCTCGTTTAGGTATTTTCATTACCAAGTCTTATGCTAAAGGTGGTACTATTTCTTCTATCGTTCCGATGGTACCTCATGTTGATCATACTGAACATGATGTCGATGTACTTGTAACAGAACAAGGTGTTGCAGATCTTCGCGGTTTAGCACCAAAAGAACGTGTGCCATTAATCATTAATAACTGTGCTCATCCTGATTTCAAAGAACAACTTTGGGAATATTATAATGCTGCAGTAGAGGCTACTGGTAATGCTCAAACACCACATATCTTAAATCGTGCATTTGAAATGTATGATCGTTTAGAAAAAACAGGTACAATGAAAAAATAAAGTTCTATATTCTAGCGAAGAGATTTTTAATATCTCTTCGCTTTATTGTTTTTCGTGTATTCCACTCAATCTAATTTCACCTTTCTCCTCTTATTTCCCCTAACTCTTCTCTTCTATTTTAAATATTTATCATTTATTTCCCATAACAAATACAATCCTATAGAGCTTTCCTTATAGACATGATATAATAGTAGCATTGTGAAAAAGGAGGTACTTTCATGATTCAAGTAAGTAACGTAGGTCTTCGCTATGGCGACCGTAAGCTGTTTGAAGATGTTAATATTAAATTTACACCTGGTAATTGTTACGGTTTAATCGGTGCCAATGGTGCGGGAAAATCTACATTTTTAAAAATTTTATCTGGAGAAATAGAACCACAAGATGGACACGTTAGTATGAATCCTGGGGAACGTCTTGCTGTTTTAAAGCAAAATCACTTTGAATATGAAGAATTCGAAGTTTTAGAAACAGTGATGATGGGTCACAAACGATTATACGACGTGATGAAGGAAAAAGACGCCATCTATATGAAGGAAGATTTCTCCGACGAGGATGGAATAAGAGCTGCAGAACTTGAAGGTGAATTTGCAGAAATGAATGGTTGGGAAGCTGAATCAGATGCAGCAATCCTTCTTCAAGGTCTAGGAATTCCTGACTCAATGCATCATATGAAAATGGCTGATCTTACAGGTTCTGAAAAAGTAAAAGTATTGCTTGCTCAAGCCCTATTTGGCCAACCTGATGTTTTACTACTCGATGAACCTACCAACCACTTAGATCTTAAAGCTATTCAATGGTTAGAAGAATTCCTTATTAACTTTGAAAACACAGTAATAGTAGTGTCCCATGACCGTCACTTCTTGAACAAAGTATGTACGCATATCGCTGACCTTGACTATTCTAAAATCCAGATTTATGTTGGTAACTATGACTTCTGGTATGAATCAAGTCAATTAGCACAAAAAATGCTTGCAGATCAAAATAAGAAAAAAGAAGAAAAAATTAAAGAATTACAAGATTTCGTTGCTCGTTTCTCTGCTAATGCATCAAAATCTAAACAAGCGACTTCTCGTAAAAAGATGTTGGAAAAAATCGAATTAGATGATATTAAACCATCTAGCCGTAAATATCCTTATATCAACTTCCAAATAGAACGTGAAATTGGAAATGATGTTTTAACAGTTGATGGACTTTCTAAATCAATCGATGGAGAAACTCAATTTAATGATATTCGTTTTACAATGAATAAAGAAGACAAAATCATTCTTCTAGGTAATTCTATTGCTAAAACTGCCCTTCTTCAAATACTAGCAGGAGAAGATGAAGAATTCGAAGGAACATATAAATGGGGCGTTACAACTTCTCAAAGTTACTTCCCTCTTGATAACGAAGAATTCTTTAAAGGCGGAGAAAAAACTCTTGTTGAATGGTTACGTCAATTTTCACCTGAAGATGAAACTGAAACATTCTTACGCGGTTTCTTAGGACGTATGCTATTCTCTGGTGAAGAAGTGAAAAAAGCTCCATCTGTTCTTTCTGGTGGCGAAAAGGTTCGTTGTATGTTATCTAAAATGATGCTATCTCATTCAAATGTTCTTTTATTAGATGAACCAACTAACCATCTAGATCTTGAATCTATTCAAGCTTTAAACGAAGGATTGATGAATTTTAAAGGCGCTATGATCTTTACTTCACATGACCATCAATTTATCCAAACAATTGCAAATCGTGTTATCGAAATTCGCGATGATGGAACTCTATTAGACAAACAACTTTCTTATGATGAGTACTTAGAGTGGAAAGAAGCTAATAATTTGGACTAGTATCCATATTAAAAAAGCTGCAATTAAAATTGCAGCTTTTTTAATCTATATTTTTAGATTCAATACTATCCTACTTATCTTTTCTAGAATATCAAAAATCCTAAACTGATAATAATCCCTGTGAAAATAAGGACGAATACACAGAATCCCATAATATCTTTCGCTTTTAATCCTGCTATTGCAAGTGCTGGAAGTGCCCAAAATGGCTGAATCATATTTGTCCATGCATCCCCCCACGCAATAGCCATTGCCGTTTTTGCATAATCAATACCTAGTGTTGCAGCTGCATCAAGCATAATAGGCGCTTGAACTGCCCATTGTCCCCCACCAGAAGGAACAAATATGTTTACGATACCAGCCGACCAAAACGCAAATAAAGGGAATGTCGTTTCGTTCGAAATGCTAATAAACCATTCTGAAATAACTGCAGCGAGACCTGATGCTGTCATCATTCCCATGATACCCGCGTAAAAAGGAAATTGGAATACAATTCCGCCAGTTGTTTTAATCGCCTGATTTACTGCCGCTAAAAACTTACGGGGTGTTCCATGGAAGATAATACCTAGAATAATAAGGATCGTATTGATAATATTTAAATTTAAGTCAAATCCTTTTGTAATGAAATGCCAAATAAGATAAGCTAATCCTAAAGCTCCTATTAGCACGGTTATGATTATGCTATTTTCTGAGCGATTGGCAAAGCTATTAGGAAATTGAATGTTACTTTCCTTTTCTTCTATATCATCTTCTAATAATTCAGGATTAACTGAAACTGTCTCTTCCTCTTTCGGCATCATCCAACGATTGAAAAATGGCAACGTTAAAAAGATTACAATTACTATGAACAAATTATATGAGGAAAAAAGTGTTTCTGTCGTTGGTATAACTCCTATTTTCTCAGCAAATGGATGACCTTCTGTTGCGATTGATAAAGGAACTGAACCTGCTAGACCACCATGCCATACAACAAAACCAGAATATGCACTTGCGATTAATAAGCGATAATCTACTTTTGATACATGTCTAGCAATTTCTTTTGCAAATAATGCACCTATTACAAGGCCAAAGCCCCAGTTAATCCAACAAGCTATGATAGAAACAAAACTAACAATAATAATTGCTCGTCCCGGTGTTTTTACTTTGCTTGCAAGTTTACTCAATATTTTTTTAAAAATTGGGCTATTCGCTAATACATGTCCTGCTGCTAAAACTACAACCATTTGCATTGTGAATGCTAATAGTCCCCAAAAACCATCGCCCCAATAGGTTACCATATTCATTGGAGTAGAATCTGTAAATATAAGACCGCAAACAAGAACAAGAGCTGTTAAAATTATTACAAAGACATAAGGATCAGGTAAATATTTTTCCATTAAAGTGTTAGACCATTTTGTAAGAACCTTCAATATATCTCCTCCTCAAAATAACTATATGACGAAGAATGCTAATATATCATTTGATATTTTGATAATATTGAAGTATCTTAAATTTTTTACTTGATATATTTGAATCTACTTTCCAAAAAAGACCAGATTTTATATTAAGTAAATAGTTTTATACGCTTTACAGATTTGGTATAACATTGAATTTAAAAAATTGCATATAAAAAAGGAACACCCCTAAGGATGTTCCTTTTCAAAAAACGTTATTAGAATTTAGTAACGTTAGCTGCTTGTGGTCCACGGTTACCTTCGACTACTTCGAATTCAACTTTTTGACCTTCTTCAAGAGTTTTGAAACCTTCGCCTTGGATAGCTGAGAAGTGTACGAATACATCATCTTCGCCTTCTACTTCGATAAAACCGAAGCCTTTTTCTGCATTAAACCATTTTACTGTACCTTGTTTCATGTGAGATACCTCCAAAAATTTTAAAAATTTTAAATCAATACGCAATTCTTAACCTAGATCAAAGATTTACATATTACAAAAAGTAACTATTCGCCAGCTACGCTTTGTAATACATAAATATGACATATTGAAAATTATGTAATTGATAGAAAGGGGTAAACGAGTTACCCCTATAAGCAGTAAATTAAAGTTTTGTTACATTAGCTGCTTGTGGTCCACGGTTACCTTCAACAACTTCAAATTCAACTTTTTGACCTTCGTCAAGAGTTTTGAAGCCTTCGCCTTGGATAGCGCTGAAGTGTACGAATACATCATTTTCGCCTTCTACTTCGATAAAACCGAAGCCTTTTTCTGAGTTAAACCATTTTACTGTACCTTGTTTCATGTGAGAAAACCTCCAAAAAAAATAAAAGTGAACAAATAAAATTTTAACCACAAACAAAAATTCACATATTACATAAAGTACCGAGACAAGCCGATCACTTTTTGTAATATGTGAATGGAAGTTTGCGGTAAATCAATTTCATTTGTTGTATTAAGTATACCACTTTCAAAATGATTGTCAACAAAATTGAAGAATTTCCAAAAAGTTTATTACTTTCAGTTATTTAAGTTCTTCCCATATAATCCCATGGTAAGTTTGAATATCGTCATCACAAGCTTCACAAAATTGAATTTCATCATCTGACCAAAATGCCCAGAACCTATCTTTTTTTAACTCATAATGCGTGTATCTTTGTTTAAAACGTTCAATCATTTTATTTAAATAACTTTTAGCCTTCTCATAATCTTCAAAAGTTTTTTCTTCTACTATATATTCTTGCCAACCATCAAATTGCCACCATGGCTCATAATCGGCTTTCATATAAATAATTCTATACATCAATTCCATCCTTCTTCTAATAAATTTGATAAAATGTTCATAATATCCGCTTAGATATATCTATATAACAAAATTAAAATGTGATAAAATTACTATACACATTATTATAAAATAATCACAAATAATCGGAGGATTACCGTTATGTTTTCATCAATAAGGCCTAAGATAGAAATAGATCAACTTTTAGAAAGAGGCACAGATATTTCCATCGACGGCCGATTTAAAAATACTTTATCATTTAATCATTTTACACATAAAGACGAAGATACGTTAAAAGAATTGTATAAAATGTTTCTTAACACAAGCCCATCAATTAAAGACTTTTTCGTTTCTTATATTGAAGAGATTTCACCAAATAAGCGTAACCATATAGATGAAAAGTTTATAGAACAATACTTACATACATTCTTTAACACACAAAGAGATGAAAACTACATTCATAAAGTAATCAGTTTTTATCATATGCTTAAACGCTATAAATGTGAAGCTGGAAAAACTATTGTTTTACTTAATCAGTTTTCCTTTTATGTAACATCTCATATATTGTATAACTTTGGGTTCAAACCTGCCAAAGCTTTTAACTTACTACGTTCTTTTCAAGCAGCGATTAATATTGAACATGAACTATTGATAGAGGTTATAACTGAAAGTACACTTGAACACTCTGTGACTGGAGTTTCTTCACTCATGGATACAACATCTCAAATAATGTTTATGAAAGATTTAGTCATCAATTTAGACCAACAATCAAACGAAATACAATCATCATCAGCAGCAACAGAAGAAATATCTGCATCTATCAATGAAGTGGCTAAAAATTCAAGTAAAATTTCCGAAAAAACTGCAGAATCTGTTAAGTATGCTACAACTTCTAAAAATAAAATCAGTTCTTCTTTAAATGACATAGTTAAGACTGGTGAAACATTTTCTAATATCGTTCTTTCTTTTGATGAATTACAAAAACGCGTCAATGATATCGAAAAAGTAGTCACATTAATAACGAACATTGCAGATCAAACTAATTTGCTTGCTTTAAATGCGTCAATTGAAGCTGCAAGAGCTGGCGAACATGGAAAAGGATTTGCAGTTGTTGCACAAGAGGTTCGGAAACTTGCCGAGAATACTGTTTCGGCATTAAGTGAAGTGACTACTAATGTACATCATTTAAAAGATTACTCAAAAAATGTGGCAGACTCTATATCTGAGACTACAACTATTATTAAAGTTGCTACAAACGATGCTAAAAACTCACTTCCCCTTCTTACTCAGATTGTTCAAATTATTGAAGAAATCAATAGTGATGTAACACAAACAGCCGCAATTTCCGAAGAACAGGCATCTGCGGCTGACGAAATTTCAAATCGTATGATTCAGATTACCAATTTACAAGAAGATATTAGAGAATTGGCGCATTCTACTTCATTAGGAATACATCAATTAGGAGATGAAATAAATCACTTTAGATTAAGTTTAATCGACAATAGTAACGCCAAACTTTCTAGTCTTGCCCTACTGCAACTTTCAAAGGCAGATCATATTTTGTGGAAATGGCGAATTTATAATATGTTCCTAGGAATTGAAAATATTCAAGAAGGTGAAGTATCTTCTCATAAAGATTGCCGACTTGGTAAATGGTATACATCAGAAAAAGCACAACAAACTTTTGGTCATGAGAATGTATTTAAAGAACTTGATTATTATCATCAAGAAGTACATAACCAAGCTTTGATAGCTGTTCAATTATATAAAAAAGGCAAGATTGAAGAAGCTGAACAAGCTCTATCTAAATTAGAATTATCTTCTAATGAAGTGCTCAATAAGATTAATTATTTAATCGAAAAAATTGAGCAGCAACGATTAATGGCACTTTAATATTCGGTTTACTCTATTTATAAGTTAAAAAGCTGATAAACGTTGATTTATCAGCTTTTTTATTATTTCAAAAAATAGTCAATAATCTTCATCATATTTATCCATTTTAAATATTTAACACGCAACAATCATAATAAGTACTAAAAATTACTTAAAGACTAAAAAGTCCGCTATAATAATTTTAGAAAAAACTCTTATATGTTTGTTAAAATGAAACTTTCTTTCGCTTCATTCGTACATAAAATAAGAGCGATAGAAGGAGGAAAATTCATGCTCAAATTCGGACAATTTTTATTAAGAAATTTTCTTAACCTACTCATTGCAATGACCACTTTAATGATATGTAATTGGAGTTTTGATATTAATTTTTGGATAAGCTCTCTTTTAGCAATTGTAAGTTATTTGCTATCAAATATAATCATTAAGAATATTCAATACTTACGCTATTTGAAGAGAAATGGTCTCAATCGTTCTGAATATAAACATATTCAAGAACAGTTAGCAGAAGCTTATTCGCTACTTAAAAACTTAAACAGAAACTATACTAAAGTTCGTTCTATCTCTATGTTCAAACAACTTTTAGAGATGAATCGTTTAGTTAAACGAATTTATCATATAGTTAAAAAAAGTCCAAAAAAGTTCTATCAAGCAGAACAGTTTTTCTATGCTCATTTACATTCAGCTAGTGAATTAACTGAGAAGTATGTTCTTTTATCTACACAACCTATTAAGAACAAAGAAATTCATCTAGCTTTACAAGAAACACGTGAAACATTAGAGGACTTAAACAATGTTATGCAGAAAGATTTACAATCAGTACTTGCTACAGATATTGAAGAACTTAAATGGAGTTAGACTTTGCGCAACTTTCAACAGCTCAAAATCAAACTTCTGCAACTATGAGAGGAGAATCTAAATGACAAATTCATCTTCCAATCCTACGCCATCGATGGATGATTTATTAAGTAATCCGTTTGAATTACAACCGGAACCTAAGCTTTCAAATGAGCCATCACCGACTGAACAAAAAGCACCTTCTGTTCTTGAACGATTATCCGATGAAGACCAAAAAAAAGCACATCAATTAGCCGAGCAAATTCCAGTTGGTAACTATGAGTCTATTCTAACTTATGGTGCAAATGCTCAAAATGAACTTTCTCGATTTTCACATCAAATGCTCGACCATGTTCAACGAAAAGATATTGGTCCAGTTGGAGATATTTTAAAAGACTTAATGGAAAAATTAAATGAATTGGACCCTGAAGAATTACAACAAGAAAAAAAGTCTGGTATTCGAAAATTTTTCAAAAGAGTCTCTCGTTCCCTTCAAGAACTTTTGACTAAATACCAGAAATTAAGTACACAGATTGATCGTATTGGTATTCAACTAGAACATTCAAAACAAGGACTTGTTGATGATGTTCATATGCTCGATCAACTATATGAACAAAACAAAATTTACTTTCAAGCATTAAATGTATATATTGCTGCAGCAGAGCTTAAAAAAGAGGAAATTATTAGTGAAATGCTTCCCAAATTAAAACACAAAGCAGAAGCCTCACAAGACCAAATGGATGTACAAGAATTTAATGACTTAACACAATTCGTTGATCGTCTTGAAAAAAGAATTTACGATTTACAGTTGTCACGTCAGATAACAATTCAAACAGCACCACAAATTCGTATGATTCAGCAAACCAATCAAACGTTAGCTGAGAAAATCCAGTCATCTATTATGACAGCCATTCCTTTATGGAAAAACCAAATTGCCATTGCATTAACATTAAACAATCAACGTAAAGCTGTTGAAGCACAAAAACAAGTGACAAAAACAACGAATGACTTGTTACTGAAGAACTCTGAAATGTTAAAAGTAAACACAATTGAAACAGCTAAGGAAAATGAAAGAGGCCTTGTAGAAATCGAAACGTTGAAAAAAACACAAGAGAATTTAATTTCTACGATTGAAGAAACTCTTCAAATACAAGCCGATGGACGTCAAAAACGAAAAGCTGCTGAAATAGAAATAGCAAGAATGGAAGAAGATTTAAAACAAAGACTCCTATCCATTCATACAAAACATCAACAAGAACGATCATCATTTTAAACAAAAAGACTATCTTAAAGAGTTCTGCGACCTTTAAGATAGCCTTTTTTATTTTCTATATTTTATTGACTTTGAATAACAAGTGAAATCATTTTACGTAAAAGCCTAATCGTTATATCAGTAAACTTTTCTACACTATCGGCAGTTACTGTATGTGAACCATAAATCATATGGAATAACTGCAATTGTTCCTCTCCTGGCATTTCATTGTTTAGAAACAAGTGAAGTACTTCAATATTCTGTTTTTCTGCTTCTAACACTGCATCAAGAGTGTCTTTTACACCATTTTGTGCATATTCAAATGCTGAAGGCTCTCCATCTGAAAAAAGAAGTAGAAAACGATGTTTTTCATTTCTTTGTTTTAACCGTTTAGTCATCCAGCGAATGGCAAAACCATCTCTATTATCTTCGTGGGCTGTAAGGGACATTATGGATGCTCCATTATCCTTTTGGTTGTCCTCAAATTTGTGTAGCCATTCAAACGTATTCGGTTGAATTTCTGGCGTTGCTTCATATGCGTCCTCATAAAAGCCAACAATTTCATGAGGAATATCCATTTGTCTCAAAACATCGTGAAATAACAAAACAGCTTTTTTTGTTTCATCCATTTTATCAATCATTGATGCTGAACAATCGATTAATAATCCAAAAACAGCATCTAATGGCTTTGCAGGTGCATTTTTCTTATAAAAAGGTTTACATCGTTCTTCCAAAAGTAGATTTATTAATTTAGATGAGTCTAATCTTCCCTTTGTTAAATGATCTCGTTTGGCAATTTCTTTTTGAGTCAATCTTTTTCTAAACTCTGTCGTTAGAGCTTTCACACTTGGTGCTTGTTCTGCACGCCAAGTGGCAAGGTTAGTTAGCGTTTGAAGAGTTTTGGTAGTTTCTATTCTTTTTTCCTCAAACACTACATTTTCGTTTTCTTTGCCATATTGCTGTCTCGCTTGCTGCTTTTTTCTGGGGATTTTTTTATTTACATTATGATTAGCTTTTTGTGGTGTCGCATTTGCATTTGAGACTCCACCTGTGCCCTCTTCAGAAATTTGGTTTCCTTCTTGCCCTTCCTCCGATTCTACACTAAATGCTTTACCTGCATTTCCGCGTTGCAACTCGAAACGTAGATGAACACCTGTTTCTTCTTTTGTTTCTCTATGCCATGTTCGGAATAATTGTTCAATCGTTTCTTTTGCATCGTTTTGGTTGCCACATTCTTGCCCTTTTACGCCTCTATGTTCATGAGATTTTACTGCCTCTGGAATTGAATCCATTAATGCATAATAATCCAGAACTAAATCTCTACTTATTTGCTCTTCGATAATGGGTATTATTCTATACACCAAATCGATACTTTGTTGCGTTTTCTTAACATCATAAATTTGTTGAAAAGGGTAAAGCAAAGGTTCAAATTTGTTGGACACATCATTTTCTGGAAGGTTAATCATTCCTTCATTTGCAGCCAGGTATAAATAATTGATGCAAGCATCTGCTAGTAAACCTTTTTGAGCATTTGCTTCAAATCGATGTTTATATGATTCAATATATGTTTTCTTTCTAATTTGAATCGCTTTAGCAATACCTGGCCTTTTTTGTACGACAAGGTCCATTAACCTAAATTCTTCAATTAGGAGGACAAGTTGCTTTAAAAAATTTTTTAATGGATGGATTCGAATTTCTTCTTCAAATTCTAAATACGCATTTACATCAAAATGACACCAAAAGCCTAATGTCAGTATATAGATATCTGATAATCTGCCTAAGTGCATCGTTTCTTTATCACGATGACGCCAAAAAACGCTCATTGCAATTTGTTGTTCTTGAGGTCTCATTTCGATTAACTGTCTTTCGGACATAGACAGAAATGGTGCATTCGAAAGAGCTCTAGCTAACTGTTCATAATGTAACATTTGTCTAGGATCTATTTGTTCGTTGTTAAATTGTATAAATCGACTAAGTTCGGCCATCTAAAAACCTCACTTTATCCATGTTTTTGCTAATTCAATGACTAAATCTTTTTCACTTTGGTCATCTAGCTTTTCTGCGACTGCGTATCGAATAGCTCGTATAGGTTCGATATGCTGAGCTAATTCTGTAGCATCAAGTAAACTACGAATAGAAGCTGCTTCTTCACTCAAAAGTCCATTCATCACTTGTTGTTTTAAATCTTCTGCTAAATTTAACATAAGTGTGAGTAAATCAGTTGAAACGTTAGGGAATCTTTTTTGCCATAATTCTTTTAATTGTTGACCATTTAAGTATGGAATACTAAAAGAAACAAAACGATTTTTCAAGGCTTCATTCATGGGTGTAGTACCAATATACCCTTCATTTATAGCAGCAACTACACTAAAGTCGGGATGAGCTTGAATAACTTCCCCTGTAAATGGATTTGTTAACATTCGACGATAGTCTAAAACACTATGTAAAATCGGCAAGGTTTCTGCTTTTGCCATATTTATCTCATCAATATAAAGTAAATGACCTTGTTTCATCGCTTTTACAACAGGGCCTTCTACAAATTCTATTAATGTTTTCCCTTCTTTTTGAACCATCGTTTTAAAACCTAATAAACTTTCAGCATCCAGATCAACAGAACAGTTAATACTATGCATTGGTTGATAAAAGAAGTTTGAAATAGATTCTGCTAGTTTTGTTTTACCTGAACCCGCAGGACCTTTCAATAATATAGCTTTTTTTAATGTTACACTAAGTAGAATATCGTCCCATAAATAATCATTTGGTGAAATGTAACCGCCTTTACCAATCAGTAACTGATCATCTTCTGTATGTTTTCTATTTTTGCGAATTGATTGTTCTTGCAAGATGATCTCTTTCATATGAATCACTTCCTTTTTCTTTAATATAAAGCATCTATAACTACTATAATCATTAATAGGTATATTGCGTTTGATACTTGTTACTCCAAATATTATGTATTGGATCTGTAAAAATAAAAACAGCTTTCCGCTCACATTGGTAAGCGAAAAGCTGTTTTTATTACTTCTACTTATTCAAAGTAGTTTTTGTAATAGCCACCCACATGTCCGGTATTATCGATGACGAAATAGAATTCTTCTGTTTCGTTTTTCACTTCATATTCTTTTCCAACTGTTAATACATTTGAAACTAAATATTTTTTTGCATTCGTATGCTTACATGTTACTTTCTTAATAGTCGGTGCATTTTTCCAATCTAAATGAATCATTCTTTTAAACAACCTCTCTTAACTAAAGTCAAGCTTGATCCAATTACAAAAAATAATTGCATAAGCTTACTCCCCATTCATTCGGGTATATTACATATATTTCTTATTTTAAACGATTTCCATAAATTTGTCCTATAAATATGCTGATTTTATCGAAAAAGTTTAAACAAGATTGGTCATCCACTATGAAATGGAAGTAGAAGAAGGATATGTTACTATTAGAATAAGAATTTTAAGGGGGTGTCTTGCTTGTTATCTTTTGGTGGCGTTCCAGCTTGGTTTTTTATTATCGCTTTTGCTTTTTTTATCGTATTTTTTATCGTTGCAGAATGGATTACGAGAAAATAATAATTTTCTTATATTCAAATTACTTATTGTTTAAATTTTAAATAGTCGTGGAATACTTACACCATCAAGCGCAACATCAGCGGGGGCGATTTTCTACTGACCGTTAATGTGAAATTTATTTAATAGGGTTACCTCTAATTAAAAATTTATTGCAAGCCTTGCTTTTCATCGAACTAACACCCTCTTCAATTTTTTTGTAACAATTCTTGATGGTGTTATTACGGCTCTCTATTAATAGTGTGAAAAAACTTTCGAAATTTGTGTAAGGGATGGATGATTTTACGATGAGACTCACTAATCAGGGAAAGAAATTTATCAAAAATTTAACAGCTGATAATAAGTACCATCTGCTCCGCTTTTATGCAGTTGCAGATCGTAACGGGATGAAGTTTGCCGCAGATATTGATACCCCGATTCATACTGATATTATTATGGAAATAGAAGGTATACATGTTGCATTATCCCCTAAATTACTACCTGTATTAAAAGATAAGATTATTCACTCAGAAACAGTTAATGGAGTGACTGGTATCGTTGTTTTAGATGAAAAGCATACACATTTAATTCGTTCAAATTAATAAAGGGCGTGTCTTAAATTTTTTGAGACACGCCCTTTTCGTCGAGAAAGTTTGATTTGACCACACAGGAGCAATACTTCACAGCTAGTGATAATAGGTTATTATCTTTCCTACATCTTATTATTCTTTTAAATAATCTACAATTACCTTCCCTATTTCAGCAATACATTTCTTACCAGTAAATCCGTCATTCCATCCTTGCGTTAGAACAGCTACATATAGCTTTTTTTGTCGATAGTTTATAATGGCGACATCATGATCTACACCCGTTAATCCACCTGTTTTATGATAATAGCGTATTTCTTCATCAAATGTATAAGCTGGTAACATGTCCTCAAACTGTTGATTTTCCAATATTCTTAGAGCATCTGAACGTTGACTATCATTTAACACTCCACCTGGCTCACCTATTTGTTGCAACATTAAAATCATATCTTTTGCTGTTGTATAATTATCGAATCCATTTTGTACAGCACTTTCATCCATAAAATAGCGTTCAATCTTACTACCCTTACAACCTATCTTTTGCATTAAGTGGTTGACATGATGCATGGAGTTACTATGCAATAAGGCATTCGAAGCCGTATTGTCAGATACAATAATCATTAATTCCATTAAGTTGCGATATGTAAAAGGTAATTTCCCAGTTATAAATGGTATTACCCCAGCACCTTCTACGATTAATTCTTCAGGAATAGTAGCTACGGTATCTAATCGATCATTTAAATTTAAATAAGAAGCTAATAGAATAGGTATTTTGATAGTACTAGCTGCACGGAACAATTGATTTTCTTTATAGAGAAACGATTGCTCACCATCTATAATAGCGACACTTACTTGATAATCCTGATAACTATTGATGATTTTTTGACATTCTACAGCTAATTGTGAAAATAACATTCCCTTCCCCCTTCGATTATTGATTTGTTTGATATTCTAAGATGGCCTTTATAAACACTTCCCCATATTTTTCTAGTTTATTTTCCCCTACACCATTTACTTCTAAGAACTCTTGAGAATTTGTTGGCTTTTTGGCACACATATCTTTTAAAGACTTATCTGAAAAAATAACAAAAGGTGGAACATTTGATTGATCTGCTAGTTGCTTGCGAATGATTCTTAGTTCTTCAAATAATGGGTCTGTCTCTACAATTTGTTTTGTGACGACAACACCACGTCTTTCTACCTTACGTTTTCCTAGGAGGACTTCTTTTCCCTTCGCCGATACGTATACAGTGGGCATTGAACCTTGGTTTACTGCCAATAATTCCTCAGCAATCATATATTCGATAAAATTGGTTACATCTTTTATGGTCATTTCTTTCAATAAACCGTAAGTCGATAAACTTTCAAAGCCAAAACTTTTTATCTTTTGATTTTTTGACCCGACAAGTACTTGTGCTACCATTGTTTTTCCAAATTTTTGGCCCATTCTAATAACGCATGATAAAACTTTTTGACAATCTACTGTAACATCGAATACTTCTCTGTCATCCAAACAGTTACTGCATTTTCCACATGTTTCTTCAGAATTCTCACCAAAATATTGAACGATATATTGTTGCAAGCAATTTTCTGTATGACAATAGTCAACCATACTTTGTAGTTTTTTTAATTCTGAAGGAATACGTTCTCGATCATCGGTTTGGTCTATTAAAAAGCGTTGTGTTTGTACGTCTTGCGGAGAATATAGCAAAATACATTGGCTTGGTAATCCATCACGACCTGCTCTACCCGCTTCTTGATAATAGCTTTCCATATTCTTAGGTAATTGATAATGTATAACATATCTAACATTAGATTTATCAATTCCCATTCCAAATGCATTCGTCGCAACAATAACAGAAGCTTCATCATGTAAAAAGCGGTTTTGTTCACTTTGCCTTAAAGACTCTGATAATCCTGCATGATATTTTGCTACAGAATGCCCTGCTTTTTTAAGTACTTCATATAAATGATCGACCGTTTTCCTTGTAGCAGCATAGATAATTCCTACTTCTTTTAAATTTTTCTTTACAAAATCCTTGACGTAACGTTCTTTGTTTTGTCCAATTAGTACTGAAAAATTTAAATTATCTCGTGCAAAACCTGTAATAACGGTATTTTCCTCTGAAATATTGAGCTGTTGACAAATATCTTCACGAACATCAGGCGTTGCTGTTGCGGTTAAAGCAACTACTGTGGGCTGTTTTTCAAATAGATTCATCAATCGTCCAATTGAACGATAACTTGGGCGAAAATCATGCCCCCATTGTGAAATACAATGCGCTTCATCTACTGCTATTAATGGTACGGGTAGTGAGGCTAATAGATTTCTAAAAGACTCTGATTCCAATCGTTCAGGCGCAATATATAAAAGTTTATAGTGTCCTTTTTGAGCATTTTGTATTGTTTGTTGAAATTCTTGCTGATTTAAAGAACTATTAATGTAGGCTGCTTCAATTCCCATATCAAGTAGAGTATCGACCTGATCTTGCATTAATGAGATTAAAGGAGACACTACGATCGTAGTACCTTCAAGCATAAGTGCTGGAATTTGATAACATACTGATTTTCCTCCACCAGTTGGCATGACACATAAAGAGGAATCCCCCGCTAAAACATGTTCTATAATTTTTTCCTGGCCTAAACGAAATTGTTTGTAACCAAAAAATTGTTGTAAATATTGGTTTGCTTTTTCGATCATTCGATGTAAATCACCTTTCATTTGCTTTCCTATTATTGTATCATCTTCGTACTATTTTTACCTTTATGGAATAAATATGACATTGTATTTTTAGTGTGTTTTTCCTATAAATTATATTACTATTTTAAAAAGTTTTTTCACTTCATAAATTCAATCTTTTCAGCAATTTAAAAAAAACGTATAATGTACTAGTTGTAAAAATAAATAAGGAGTCTTTCAAATTATGTGGTTTTTATTTTCAATACTGACTGCTCTTGCATGGGGCGGTGCAGATTTATTCTATAAAAGGGGCTCAGATAGTAATGATAAATACAGTCATCTGAAGATTGTTGTAATTGTTGGATTAGTAATGGGGATTCATGCTACGGGCTATATGCTGTATAAAGGCATAGACTTTAGACTATTCGACATGGTGAAATATTTGCCTGTATCATTCTTTTACATTTCTTCAATGACAGTGGGCTATATTGGTTTGCGTTATTTGGAACTGTCGATTTCTTCACCAGTACAAAACTCATCTGGTGCTATTACAGCAATTCTACTTTTTATCTTCTTTAAACAAGACATTGATTGGATTCATATCTTAGGGGTAATAATTATTACCGCTGGGGTCATTGGTATTGCTATAGTAGAAAAACAAGAAGAGAACAAATTGATGCGTTTGCAAAATACAGTAATCGATAAAAAATACCAACTTGGTTTTATGGCCGTCATTTTTCCAATCATCTATGCATTATTAGATGGAGCTGGTACATTTGCTGATGGTATTTATCTTGATGAACTCAAACTTATGAGCGAAGATGCAGCTTTATTGGCTTATGAATATACGTTCTTCATTTGTGCAGCAATTGCATTTATCTATTTGAAGGCTATTAAAAAAGTACAATTTAACGTTTTCAAAGAACGTGATAAAGCATTTGCAGCAATCTTAGAAACAACTGGGCAATTTTTCTATGTCTATGCAATGAGTGCATATGCTATAATCGCTGCACCATTAATAGCATCATATAGTATTTTCTCTGTCATTCTATCTAGAATTTTCTTAAAAGAAAAACTATCTTCTAAACATTATGTTGTTATTACAATCGTAATGATCGGCATCATTTTACTTGGTATTGCAGACGAATTATAATCTAGATTTCAAGATAAAATCCTACTTGCAAATTTATGCGAGTAGGATTTTTATTAGGCATATTTATTTTTAAAATAAAATACAACTAAAACAATTAAAACAATAAATACAACGACACCCCAAATCATAATAAAGCCCATTGTATTTCCATATAGTTTAATCTTTTCATTGCTATTTTCGCTTAGTAAAGTACTTTGATGATTCGCTAAATATTCCGCCACTTCTAGCATATGTCCAAACTTTTCTTTAGAAAAATTATTGTTCAATCTAATTTGTAAATTTTGATAATAAATATCATCCCATTTATATGGATTCATCTCAAAAGGTTCACCCATATTTGTTTCCCAGAAGTTTATATTTTTTTCATTTATAACTTTTACAATTTCATCTTTTTCCGTAGGATGATCGACAATATATTGAATCATTAATGTTCGTCTTTGAATTGTATCTTCTATAGCTATGATCTGTTTTAATGTATCCATTATGAATCTCCCTCTACGTTATTCAATACTATTGTAGAGCAAAAGTTATTAGAACGTTAGTGTGTTCACAAATTAGTAAGATTCTATTTCTACTTTGGTTTACGTTTAAAATATAGATGCACCAAAATTACGGCTAACGGAGGAAATACAAATAAAAAAACATTTGTAATTTTATAAATAATAAACATCGCCAACAGGCTTATAAAAAAACTAACTATGTACCAAAACCACATGTTTATATGCACACTCCAAATATTTTTTCTTTAGTATACACCATTCACTTCTCTTCATGATGTTTCAGAATAATATTACGGATAAAATCTTCGTCTTCTTTTTCAATTTTATAATATGAATAGGGATTCATATGATTTGTAAAAATAACTTCCTGATTTTCTTTGACAACCCATAAATCATAATTACTTACTACAATGTTTTGGGTTTCATCTTTAAATTGAATACAGTAAGTTGGTAGTCCTTTTATATCATTTTCATCTAACTTAATATTTCTACCATTATTAAAAGCATCCATGCTTTTTTGATAAAATTTTTCATCTCTAATTGTTTCTAGTATCTGAATATTTCTATCTTCTTTTACTATACCGATTTGTGTTGAATAATTTGGTTTAATACAACCATTGAGAATTAAAGTGAGTAGGCAAAAGCATAACCACATCAATCTTTTCATCGCTTTTATCCTCCTGCGAGTAAATGATTAATCTTATTATTACCCAAATAATTATGATAATTATTCATTTACCTATTTACTTTGCTGCTTTAAAGCGTTAAACTGTTGTACTAATAGATAATGAATTTCGAGGAGGAAATTTTATGAAAGATTTTTTCAATAAACTATTAACCGGTATGAGTATTGGTATAGTTGTTTCTTTAATTCCAAATGCGTTGGTAGGGGAAATTTTTAAACTCCTCATTCCAGATGCACCATTTTTACAGCACATTTTAAATTTAACAATCATTACTATGAGTATGTTACCAGCAATGATTGGCGTTACAGTAGGGATGACTTTTAAATTAACTCCTATTCAAACTGCTAGTATCGGTTTAGCAGCTGTTGTAGGAAGTGGTGTTATTACCATGAAAGATGGAATTATGACACTTTCTGGGATTGGTGTTGTATTAAATACTGGGATTACTGCAGCTTTAGCGGTATTATTTGTTCAATTTATAGGGGTAAAATTAAAGGACTATACAATTTTATTGATGCCAACACTTTCTATTTTTATCCCTGGTTTAATTGGTTATGTATTATTGCCTTACGTAAAAGCTGGTACTGGTGTAATCGGCACTGGCATTCAACATGTAACTACATTACAACCCGTTGCAATGGGAGCAATCATTGCTGTTATCTTCTGCTTACTAATACTGTCCCCTCTTTCTACTGTAGGTGTAGCAACTGTGATCATGCTTTCAGGAATAGGGTCTGGTGCTGCAAACTTAGGGATTGTTTCTGCAGGTGTCGGTTTGTGCATAGCTAGCTATAAAGTAAATTCTCTTGGAACAGCTCTTGCTCATGTACTCGGCTCACCTAAAATTCAAATGCGTAATTTTTTCATGAAACCTAAAATGGCTTTTCCTATGCTAATTACAGCTGCCATATTAGGAGGGTTAGCTGGAATTTTCAACATTCAAGGTACACCAATGAGTGCAGGCTTCGGTCTATCAGGTTTAATCGGTCCATTAAACTACATTAATTTGACAGCAGATGGTTGGTCAACAACGAATATTACAATTATGGTGACTATGTTCTTTATACTTCCGATACTCTTAAATGTTGTTTTACTAAGATTGTTTGAACATAAATTTAAGATGATTGAGGCAAATGACTATAAAATATCAATCGAATAATCTTTTTATAATATAATGTGATTTCATATGGAGCTAGTTTTACGAATACTCAGTTATTGATATTAGTTCACTAGTTCCATTATTGTTTATCTTTTGTTCTTTAAAACTCAAATTATTTCCAATCAAATATCTATCATATAATAATAATATTTGATATAATGATGGAATGAAATAATTGGAGGATTTTTTACATATGAAACAGAGTGAACTTCGTAAACGCATGCTTCGCAATGAAGACAAAATGAAATACCTAGATGCAGATTTACGTGTACTGCAAGCAAAATTTGATATTGAATATACACGTTTCTTAAAAAAAATTGGTTTAATCGATTATGATGATATTTTTGAAAAGAAAGCAACTATAGGAAAACTCTTTCAAGACCTACCCGAAAGTAGCCCCATTAAAAAAGCCTATCACAAGCATTTCAAACATTTTCTTGCTGAGATGTTTTTCAATCTATCAATCGAAAACAATCATTTTAAAATAGAAGTATTTATCAATAATGATGAATATATTGTTTTAGACGAAGATAAATCAAAGATTAAGCCTTTAATCGGTGATGTTCATAAAGCAATTGAAGAAATTCAAGCTGAATATATGGCTATTCAACAAAAATTTGTTGATTTACGTTATGATTTAATGCAATCTGGTGAAGAATTAGTGAAAGAAAAAAATATTCTCCAATCAGAATTAGACAAATCGCAACTAAACTAGTAAATTCTGAAAATACTGTTTGTTTCACTTTTTCCGTTTAGTAATATACAATATTTACGGAAGAATATCATTTATTTTTAAATTAAGGAGGGTTTCTTATGGGACTTGCAAGCATCGGTGTGCCCGGATTAATCGTTATTCTTGTAATTGCATTGATTGTATTCGGACCTTCCAAACTACCACAAATAGGTAAAGCTGCTGGTGATACTATTCGTGAATTCAAAAACTCTACTCAAGAGCTTAGAGACGATGTATCAATAACAAAAAAATCTGACGAAAATAAATCCGATTCAGATAAATAACTTTTAAGAGGCTGTCTTGTAAGTAAAATACTTACGGACAGCCTCTTCTTATAAATTTCCTGATGAATTCTACCATTACTTATGAAGTAAGTCATGGACCTAAGGGTATTAACATTAGAGTTCAAGTTATAATTGATGGAGAGAAATTTAGAAAGCAATAAAAATAATAAATTAGCTTATGAATTTTTGATGAATAAATTGGTTTCATGCTTTCCCCTGAAAGATTATATCTTTTCTTTATTGCTTTATACATTTACTTCTGATAATATTAAGCCACATAGTTATTCATTTACATTTTATATCATATTAAAAGAGAGAATTCGAAATGAATTCTCTCTTTTAAAGTTTTATATGTGATTATTTTCTTCTGTTACAGAAATCCCTTTTAATTTCTTCGGCTTTTTTGCTGATATGAATATAGTACTCAATATGCAAAAAGTGCCAATCCATTCAGGAATTCCAAAAGATACATGAAGAAATAGCACTGATAAGATAGATGCAGTAAGAGGTTCCACACATGCAAGTACACTCGCTACTGTCGGTTTTACATATCGAAAACTTTCAAGAAAGAAAAAGAAAGCTAAAAGTGTGCCAAATATGATAATATACACAAAACTGGAGAATGACAAAACAGACCATGTTCCCTCGAACTTCCATGGTGGATGAACAAAACTAAAGGCTATTCCACCAATTAGCATCCCCCACCCTACTACAACAGTAGAACCGTATCTCGCTAATAATTTTACAGGGTGCAAAGTATAAAAAGCCAATGCAAATGCTGATGTAATTCCCCAAAACAACGCTTTACCTGATATAGACAAACCTGTAAGTTTACCGTGAGTCACTAATAGGATTGTTCCTAATACAGCCATCAATACAGCTATAGCTTCATATTTATTTGGGAGCTTGCGATTTCTACCAACGACATAAACAACAATTATTACTGGCGATAAGTATTGTAAAACTGTTGCAGTTGCAGCATTGCCGTATTTAATTGCTGCAAAATATGTATATTGTACTGCGACCATGCCCGCTATACTAAATAAAAGGATACTAATCACATCATGTTTACTTTTCCATATAGACCAGATACGTTTATGTTCTTTACGATAATTAAGAACTAACAATAATAGACCAGCTAATAGCAATCTTTGATCAACTAACCACTCTATACTAAATCCATTCTCCTGAACTAAAAATTGAGCTAAAGTTCCAGCTCCAGCCCAAAAGATCGCTGCCAACAGAACCAAAACAATGCCTTTAAACTGACTGTCTTTTTCAGTCATCTAATTACCCCCGAAAACCATTATCAAAATCATTAATGATTATTGTATCATCTATAATTCTTTTGACAATAGAAAAAGAGATATCCAGTTTACTTTCTGAATATCTCTTTATGGGTCGGGACAGAATCGAACTGCCGACACTTAGAGCTTCAATCTAATGCTCTACCAACTGAGCTACCGACCCAGTATGGAGGAGGAAGAGGGATTCGAACCCCCGCGCGGTTTGACCCGCCTGTCGGTTTTCAAGACCGATCCCTTCAGCCAGACTTGGGTATTCCTCCATTTTGGAGCGGAAGACGGGGATCGAACCCGCGACCCTCACCTTGGGAAGGTGATGTTCTACCACTAAACTACTTCCGCAAAAAATTTTTTTATAATAGTTATTGTAACACTATTATTAAATTCATGCTAATTTTCTATCTCACTCTCTTTCTAAGTAATGTTTAAACCACAATAGTAAGACCTTGTAGTAATAGCAAGGAAGCTTACCATTCACAGCAGAAAGCTTCCTCTATTATAGAAAAATATATTAATTCGACTTATTCTTTTAAAACATAAGCTGCTAATACACTTTGAATTTTATAAATATCTGATTGTTTAGTGAACCTCTTCTCGATTGGTTCACCACTATTAGACAACCAAATTTTTAGTTCTGCTTCAAAATCAAAAGTACCAGCTGTCTCAATGGAGAAGTGTACTACGCTTCTATAAGGAATAGAGTGATATTCTATTTTCTTTCCTGTTACCCCTTGTTTATCAATCAATATTAATCGTTTATCTGTAAAAACAAAGAGGTCTCTAATTAACTTATATGCTTGCTCAACTTTTTCATTTTTCGCAATTAGATCTTTTATCTCAGAATGAATAATTTCTTTGCTTACTTCTGTCGCATTCCCCATCAAATTATCAAATAATCCCAGTATAGCTCCTCCTGTTCATATAAAATGAAACTTCTATAATCGGTTAATGCGAGAAAAAATATATGCAGATTAGATATCTGTACAATAATATATGCTGAAATTTCATTATTCTACAACTTGTGAATTTTTACTTACATACTTCAGCAATTCATAGAGTAATACCGGCATTTCCTCAAATGCACTTTTAACATGTAAACGTTCCGAAATTTGATGTGCATCTTTCCCAAACGGCCCCACATTAAGGACTGGAGCTGAAAACTTCGACATTTCTTCAAATGGAATATCATACGTTTCTCCCCAAACTGGTGAATTTTTTTCATATGTCTTCCAATCCTTAACAGCTTGAAATTGAC
The DNA here is from genome assembly GCF_934216135.1 of uncultured Rummeliibacillus sp. Taxonomy (NCBI): domain Bacteria; kingdom Bacillati; phylum Bacillota; class Bacilli; order Caryophanales; family Caryophanaceae; genus Rummeliibacillus; species uncultured Rummeliibacillus sp. The sequence continues at coordinate 53,510 of NZ_CAKQBI010000016.1, forward strand.
AGTAACTCAAATCACAAATCCCATTAAAATAATGGATTTGTTCAAGAGGAATATTGAACTTTTTTGCTTCTTCAAGGAGTAAGGAAACCGCGCCTTGTATCAGGGAATCTTCTGATGAATTTACAGGTGGATAATATGGTGGTGCAAACAGTAATACTACAGCTGGCGCTAATTCTTGGCAGCGTATCATCAATTGATCTGCAATTCGTAATGACTTTTCACGATCGTCAAATGTGTCATTCGATAATATAGATTCCTTTAATTCTTTTACCTGCTTTATACCCATTTTATTAACTGCATACGTATATAATTCTTCAAATCGAACTACACGAATCTTGCCAATTGTTGAAACGCCTTGTTTCTTACAGATTACCTCGTAACGTGTTTGACACTTTCTCATAGCCTCTTTCGCTACTTCTTCGAATAAGTTCATGATTTCTCCGGCACTCCGCTTCATGAGGAAAACATTGAACATCGAAATGGCACGATAGGGTGTCTGTGTAGAATATTGTTCTTTTAGATCGGTTAACTTCAGCGAAACTGGAAGAGGGGTTTGTTCACCAAAGTCTTCTTCTAGAAATTTTTCATTCCATTCCATTTCTGCTGTTAGAAAAGCACTCATAAAAGGTGCAGTCATCCCTTTTAAAGGTTCTCCTACATGCGTCTCTTTCCCATAGAAAAGTGCTGCAGGCATAATCTTTCCAATTGAACCAGAGTAAACATATTCTTTTAAATCAGTTGGACCTTGAGAAAAAGAAGGTTCACTATTTAAAAATAATTTAATCTTCAAATTTTCTTTTTCTTGTAATTCTGATATAAGTTTCACTGCTTGTCGCATGCCTGCTGAATTGACTTCTTCATCAGGTACAGTAACAATTAGTAGATTAATAGGCCATTTTTCCGCAATAGCTCTTTCAATGATTTGCATATGTAGTGCTAAGCCGATTTTCATATCCATTACCCCTCGGCCAAATAAGTAATCCCCACTTACTAAATCTTTTTTGGCAGATTCGTTTAGCATACTTGGATCTGCCTTAAAAGCATTCGTTAACACTTCAGGCATAGTTGCTATAGGAATAAATGAACTGTACTCTTCAATTTGTACTGTATCAAAATGACTAATTAAAACTACAGTTTCATTTACATGTGAATTTTTGTATAATGCTGAAACAACTTGTCTCCCGCGGTCAACATCACAAAGTTTTAGATAAGATGGGTTTTCCTTAAAGTATTGAAGTTGCTGTAATTTTGCTTTTAGTTTACTTGAAAATAGTTGTTCCCCTTTTGTCATTGTCTGACTTTCCCAACTGACAAGCTCACAAAGGAGCGAACGTAATTTCTCTGGTGTATTCCACATCATTCTTCCCACCATCCTTTGGCATTATTAAATAGCATCTCCTATAAATAGGTAATCTTATATTTTGAATATACGTAAGTTTTTATATATAGTCAATGTATTAAAACCTAACATATTAAAAAATTCCTTTAACAAAATTATCAATCAAACAAAATAATATAAAAAGCGCATTTATTTTTTATTTAAATGTCAGGTAAAATAACATAAATCGGAATATAAAACTAAAAAGCGCATGGAAACAATCTTCTATGTTTTCATGCGCTTAACTATATTATTATTTCTAAAAAAGCCTATAAAATTTAAAATTTCAAAAAGTACTCAAATTAATAACTTCCTATTATTTCATGTTTAACATTTAAATAAGCGTAGTTAATATTTAAATACTGTTCACAATTTTCTTCTATCAATTCTCGTGTAATCTCTTTCAAAGACATTGATTTAGAAGTCCCAACAGATATCATTAGTTGCTGCTTCATCTTTTGTTCATACATGGTGACAATTTCATGATTCATCGTTTTCTCTCCTTTTCTCATAAAAAAACACATCCGTCAACATTTAGAAGGATGTGTTATGAAAAACTTGCTCTCTTATACGACTTCGACCATAGCAAAATAAGCCCTCTAAAAAAGGGAGAACTTTGCGGTTTTGTCGTACAATGAGCATGCAGAAGATATTCTGTCACACTCTACACCTCCTATCCTCGTAGGTTATATGGCTGTACTCGAAAAAAGGCAGGTCTCCTGGCTTATCTTCTCTGCTCATCGCACCTTCCCGTTTTGACAGTGGTTTTTGCGATTTGCTCTGAATTACAGTTGCGGGACAGCGTCGGATTCTCACCGATCTTCCCTTTTAAACAAATCAAAAAATGATTTGTACCCTTTTTCTTCTTATTCCGTTTCTCTCATTATAACATATTGTTATTAGTAGATTATATAATCTATCTTTATCACAAAAAAAGAAACTTCTATTTAAAATCTCATAGAAATTTCTTTTAATTTTTTATATATTTGCTACTAGTTCACTTTCAATCAACCATTTATGATTTTTCACTTCATTCCCACCAGTAGTTGGCTTATAGTTGACCATGTAAACTGTTGTGTGAATTCCAGATTCAATTGTAGCAATAGCACCCTTCATACCTGGCAAATGGTCTGCATCAAGGGTCACTTTCGCTCCTGGTTGTAGAATTTTACCGGCTGCTTTTTTTATTTCTTCTTGAATCACCCATTTGTGATTTTTGACTTCTTTTCCACCAGTAGTTGGTTTATAACTGACTGAGTAGGCATTAGTCTCATATGCACCAACAATCGTTCCTTTTGCTCCATTCATGCCAACCATATGATTGGCTTGAACGATTACTTGACTTCCTACTGGATACGTTGGATTTTTAGCTTTTTTAATATCTCCTAAAACTACACCAGAATTGTTATGATTCATATGATTATTTTCTTCTGTTACAGTTTGTTTGTCATCTAAATTTAAATTATCATCAGGAGCTATATCCACATTTTTGTTTACATCAATATTTTCTCCCTTTAAAACATTGCCACAGCCAGATAATGTGATTAACGCTGTGAATACAAAGATGATTATTTTCATTTTGTTTTTCATGCTGTTTCCTCCAAGTTTCACTTATATGTTCACGCAATATCGGACTTATACTCTTTGAGAAAAGTATTCCCGATATTCCATTCTTTAAACAATAGAAGAACGCAATAAAAAAATTTATAGAGAAAAAATTCTAATTTCTATCAATCATGTTCCAATATTAATTCTATTTGTGCAATAATTTCTATACCATGTATCGCTTGAGTTGCTAGTCGATCAGCTTCTACATTCAACTTTCGAGATACATGCTCATATTCTGCTTGGATGCCTAGTTCTTTTAACTTATTATCAATTCTGTCAGCCCAACTCATTAACTCTGGTTCTAGTACTGCCCATTCACCACTCATTTGGTTAATAACGACTTGCGAATCACCGATAAATCGAACATTCGTATTCTTAACATTTAATAATTCTAATTCTGTAATACTTAGTTGAAGTGCTGCATATTCGGATTCGTTATTCGATTTCAACCCTACTGTTTGTGCATTTTTTCTAACCCGAAACGGCTTGCCATTTTGCTCAAAATAGATGGCACAACCTAAACCTGATATAGTCGTTTCTCTATCATAACCACCGTCAAAATAGACTGTAATATTATGTGGTTCTCCTTCCACTTCCGTTAAATAACGTTTTAGCTCTTTCATAGTCCATGAACTATCGAATTGATCTATAAATGTTATGTTCTTCACTCTTCCTGTTTTCTCTATATCTAAAGCAATTTTATATGCTTTCTCTGCCGATATTTCTTCTGAGCGAAATACCGTTTCTACTCCTCTGGATGTTTTGTAAATCCATTCAATGATGAGGTTCATATGATATCCTCCAACTAAAATATTTTCAATATATTTTAACTTATTTTCTCCATTGTAAACATAATTTATAAATGTTTCAGTTAAATTTTCGTATATAAAAAACTGTTGATTAGCTAGTAATCTAGTTAACCAACAGTTTAAAGGATTAATATGATATTACTTAGTTAGAAATAACGAAAATTCCACCGCACTGGGAAATTGGATGAAATTCACATGTACAAAAATTGCTTAACTTAGAAGCTATTTCTTCAAATACGAAATAAAATTCGTCCTCATCCCAATAATCTATACTTTCAATTCTACATGTATTAAGTTGTTCTCTTGTTTGAAAAGCAACATCTCCAATGAATAGCTTTCCTTTATCTTTTAATAGAGGAAGCAAATTCTTGATAAACATTACCTTTTCGTTATCCGTTAAATGATGTAATGTGTATGTGCTTAAAATTGAATCATACGTATTTTCTCTTAAGAAATGTGGGACCCCATTCGAGATATCCCATTCCATTAAATTGGCTTGTGGCATCTTTTGTTTAGCTATTTCAATCATTTTTGTTGAGAAATCAATTCCATCTATTTGATGACCATTTTCATATAGCTTTGATGTTATAACAGCCGTACCAAAACCTATATCTAACACATTGGATTGTTCTTTCTGCATGATTTCGTTGTAGATGGTATTTAAAATCTCTTTGTATCCGGCAAATGGATACTGATCATTTTCTTCACTAACTTTAACTGTTTGATCATACTCGTTTGCCCATAAATCAAAACCTAATTTGTTTAACATTCAATTTCCTCCAATTATTCAAGCGAATAATCGAGTATTTATTTTTAAAGATTATTCGCTAATATTACCTTCTAAAGTATTGATATCGTTACAAATTAGTGTATTTTCCATATTAATCTCCCCTTTTATGTAATAATTGGATTTTACCATAATGACCTGTTTTCTGGAAGCAATGATTTTCAAATATTAGGTTGTTCAAATATTTCTTTAAGATTCTTTCTTTTAATATTAGCTGTTTGAATCATTCCATCAATCAGTTCTTGCACTGTCGGTACATCATTGATTAACCCCATTACTTGACCGGCCCACCCAAAACCAGTTTCTAAATTACCATCATAAATATAATTACAATTTGCTTTTCCGCTAATGTAATCTTTTAAATCTTCATACGTAGCTCCGTTATGCTCTTTACGAATAATCTCTTCTGTAAAAGGTGATTTAATAGTACGTGCAGGCGCTCCTAGAGATTTTTTAATGACAACAGTATCTGTTTCTTTTCCTTTAACTAGTGCTTCTTTATATACATCGCTTGCATGAATACATTCTTTTGTTGCAATAAATCGTGTTCCCATCTCAATTCCTTCCGCTCCAAGTGCAAGTGCTGCAAGTAACCCTCTTCCATCTCCAATACCACCACTCGCTAATACGGGTATAGATACAGAATCAACAACTCTTGGTACAAGTACCATGGTTCCAATATCTTCTCGACCAAGATGTCCTCCCCCTTCTTGTCCAACTGCCATTACGATATCCGCACCTAGCTCTTCAGCTTTTTGTGCTTGTCTAACACCTGAAACAAGGACAAGTTTCCGAATTGGTTCATCTTTTAATCTCTCTAAAACTGGTTTAGGATTTCCTCCTGTAATTGAAATAGCTGCTACTTTTTCTTCAATTGCAACTTCTAACAATTCTTCATATTTTCCATCATGGCGTGAAATAGCAAAGTTCACACCAAATGGTTCATCTGTTAATGAACGTGTTTTTTTTATTTCTTCTCGAAGTCTTTCCGCTGTTTTTAATGTTGCAGCAGTAATTTGCCCTAATCCACCTGCATTCGAAACAGCCGCAGCTAACTCTCCATAAGCTAAATATGCAAGCCCCCCTTGAATAATTGGATATTTAATACCTAATATCTCAGTTACACGTGTTTTCATCATCAAACAGCCTCCCTCTCATTTAGAACTTCATTCATTTCCACCAGTTTATAGTATAAAAAAACCTATATTAATACTTTATACAAACTTGTACATTAAAATGTCATCAATATACTCGTTTCTGTTTAATTTTATTTCCCTTACTTTTCTCCCTTCTTCTTTAAATCCCATATTTTTATATAATTTAATAGCATTTTCATTTGTTGAGAACACACCTAAACAAACCTTCTCGATTAAAGGATTTTCTTTTGCCCATTCTAATAATACTTTTAGTAATGCTTTCCCAACGCCTCTTTGACGATAATCTTTCAAAACCATCATTCCAAAACTTCCAGTATGCGCTACCCTTATTCGTGATGGTGATTGGAATACAATCCATCCAACCACCTCATCTTGAATTTCTGCAACAAAAATAACTTCTCTTTTATTTAATTGTTTAGCTTCAATCCACTTAGATTGCCCTTCTACTGTTTGAAAAAATTCTTCTATTTCTGTTATTAAATATTTCTCTTCCGATATAACTTTCTCTTGAATATAAAGCATTTTTTCAGCATCTCTTGCCTCTGCTAACCTTATTTCTACCATTCTATCAACCTCACAAATAATTTTGATTAATATATATTTTCTTAATATTCAATCGAATTATATACATAAATTTGATAGAAAGGAACATGAAAATATAAATTAGTCTTTTGCTGTTTAACATTTTTTCTTTGAAAATAAAAGTAACCACCAATTCGAACATTTCTTAGCCCATTCTTTTAACTTATTGGTATAATGTTTGCATTATAGATTTACTGGAGGAAGTTAATTGGATTTTATCGCAATTGAAATAGAGACGGCCAATCAATGGAGAGATAGCATTTGCTCGATTGGTCTTGTAAAAATAGTTGATAATCAGGTAGTAGATACCCTATTTACATATATTAATCCCGATCAACCATTTGATGAATACCATACTTCTCATCATGGTATTACAGAAGATATGGTGCGATTTTCATCTGCATTTGAGGATTTTTATCCCATTTTAAATCATTGGTTAACGAATCAAATTGTGATAGCATATTACCGTGATTTTGATGAATCTGTCATTGAAGAAGCGTGTACTTCTATAAATAAGCTAATGCCATACTGTCATTTTGGCGATATTCTTTCATTTTCAAAACAGAACTTAAAGCATCTTCAATTTTATACACTACAAAGTATTGCATCACAGTTTAATATTTCATTAGACAAAGAAAGAGCTGAAATAATTGCAGAACTTATTTTACGTTTTGAACAGTATTTTAATGATTTTGCCCTTAGCAAACTGACAAATAACCAATCACAATTATCCGTTCAAAACTCCTCATTTAGTTCTCCTACCGACTTCCAAGGAAAAACAATTGTTTTTACAGGTGGATTGGAAGGTTTAACTAGATCAATGGCTGCAAAGAAAATACGATCTTATGGTGGCATATTTAGCAATACTGTTACAAAACAAACTGATATGCTTATTGTTAGTAACAGTAGCTGGCAAAAAGCACAATCAGGTCAAAAAAGCTCAAAACTTCAAAAAGCCGAGCAATTGCAAGCAGATGGCTTTGCTATTAAAATTATTCCTGAAGAAAAAGTTCGCACCTATTTTAAGTAAATAAACCTGTTAAATTATTAATGAAATCCCCCTCTTTACATTAAATCAAAAGATGTACCCCTCTTTACTACATGATTAAAAATTTTCACGAATAAAAGGGCTGTCAAAAGACACCCTTTTCTCTTCAAACCTATCAATCTATATTAAAGTAAATTTACTTACTAGCGCTCTTCTTAACCCTCCATTTCAATACCAATTGTAGTATTGGTGGGATAGCCATATAAATTAAGAGCATTCGGAACAATTGATAACTGGCAACTGTTGATAAATCAGCATCTACTTCATATGCAATAATCCCCATCTGATCCATCCCTCCAGGCGCTAGACTCAAAAAACTTGTAACATAAGACAAGTTATACTGATTCGCTAGGAAGACGCTACAACCTAAAGTAGTACAAATAATTAGGAAACTACTCAAAAATGCCAATGGAATCATTTTTTTCTTATTAGCCAATTTATCCGTTTTCAACAACAAACCTATATAACCGCCAATTAAAAATTTGGAGAGGTCCAATAAACTTGATGGAATTTCCGGACCTTCTAATCCACATAAAGTCAATATCGTTACTGCAATGACAGGACCAAGAAAAAACGGGGCTGGCACCTTCCACTTTTGTGCCAACTTTCCTGCATATACACAAATAACTGTAAACAGTATGATACTTGGAAATAACCCCCTCCATTTGTCGACATCACTAGAAGAATGCTCGTTTAAAAATGTAATTTCTTTTTCTGTAAATGGCAAATGAAAAACCAGGAAAGGAAATAGGAACACAACCATCATGACTCTAATAACATGAAAGAAGGTTACAATGGTTATATCGATTCCCTTTACCTCTTCAACAAAAACTACAATCTGTGATAGTCCTCCTGGAATACTGCTTGTGAGGGCAGTTGGATAATCAATACCTGATAGTTTAGTTACCAGAAAGGCTATACAAGCGCACATAAGGATAATAAAACAGGTCAGCAGCAACATGTAAGGCAAATGATGAACTATATCAGCTAGCGCATCCTGTGTAAACGACAATCCAATTGAATATCCGACAATTACTAAACCTATATCTCTCAGGACTTTAGGCCAAATGAATGTCATTCCTTTAGTTCGTGAAGCCAATAACATCGCTGTCATACTCCCAAGTAGCCAAGGAATAGGCGCATGGATCAAAGTAAATATCCATCCACCAATAAAAGCAACAATACCTGATATAGAAAGTTGAACAATCGCCTTCTCTTTAATTGAACTCCACTTTTTCATACAAACCCTTCTCTATAAAAAAATTCATATTGCCTATAGGTAAAGCTGTTTGCTTCCCACACCTTAAAAGAAAAATTAGAACAACTTAACTCCTGTGATAATAGTGTTTTCTATTAATAAAATAAACACTTTAACATTCAGTTACAGTAAATTAATGATTAGCGATATGAAATAACTCCAGTTAAAAGTGCTAGTATAATTAATACTATTGAAGTGAAAAACATCCATTTAAACGCAAACCGCTGGTAATCCCCTAAATCACGATTAACCATGCCAACTAATAAAAATGTTGAAGCAACTAATGGACTCAATAAATGAATGGGTTGCCCTAGTACTGATGCACGAGCGATTTCTATTGTATCCACCCCATATGATGCTGCGGTTTCAGCAAGAATTGGAAGCACACCGAAGTAATAAGCATCATTTGACATCACAAAAGTGAAAGGCATGCTTGTCACAGCAACAATGATAGGAAAGAAAGTCCCTAAAGAATCGGGTATTAAGTTAATAAGTGAAGTAGCCATTGCTCCAACCATTTTTGTCCCTGATAGAATGCCTGTAAAGATGCCGGCCGCAAAAACTAACGCCGTAACAGTTAAAGCATTTCCTGCATGTGAGACAATTCGTTCTTTTTGCTGTTCTAGGCTCGGATAATTTACCATCAACGCACAGCCAAAACCAATCATAAATAGTACGGAAACAGGCCAAATCCCCCAGACAAGCACAATCATCAGTATTGCAGTCAATAGTAAATTAATCCACCATCTGTCCATCCGTAACAGTGGTTTTTGTTCTAACGTAGCTGCTTGTTCCGAATAAATCTCATAATCCTCGTTTTTCTTTTGTATTTCCACAACTCCTAATCTCTTACTTTCTTTTTTACCCAAGAGATACGAGATGAAAATTATCCATATAGCACCAATTAACATCGTCGGTATAAGTGGAACAAAAAATTCAGTTGGATCAACTCCTAAAGATACAATTGCCCTCGTTGCTGGTCCTCCCCAAGGAGTCATACTACTCATAATACTAAGAGAAAGCATTGCAACTGTCGCTAATATAAGAGGATTCATTCCCATTCTTTTATACAATGGTAGGAATGCCGAAACAGTAATCATATATGTCGTCGTTCCATCTCCATCCAGTGCCACCAAAAGGGATAATACAGCTGTTCCCATTACAATCTTAACCGGGTCGCCCTTTACAATCTTTAATATTTTTGTAATTAGTGGATCAAAGAGCCCTGCATCAATCATGATTCCAAAATATAGTATTGCGAATAATAGCATAGCAGCAGACGGCGCCACTTGTTTTACGCCTTCCAGCATCATGTCTCCAACTTCTGTCCCGAAACCACAAAGTATTGCAAACAACAAAGGTATAATCATTAAAGCTACAATTGGCGACATTCTTTTTGACATGATTAGAAATGTAAAAATAGCAATCATTGAAAAACCCATTACAGCTAAAATAACGATCGCCTCCTCTTCTATAGGGTGAAAACGCTTTCTATTTACGATAAATTAAACAGTTTCCATCCTAATACCTTGTACCGGAATTCCAAGCAATATCATTTGAAGCATGTATTTCAAAGAAGGAATTTCCCCTACCAAGCAATACATGCTCTCTTCATAATACTTTCTAAAAAAATTTACTATTTAGTTACTATGCCTTTATTACCATGAACATACTTGGAAGCGGATGTACCCGCTAATTTTCCAAAAACAGCTCCAGACATCAGACCAGAACCACCTGGATAATTCCCGTAAAAAATTCCCCCAATCATTTCTCCTGCCGCAAATAGTCCTTTTATTGGTTTACTTTCTTTATTTAATACACGACCTTCTATATCTACATGCAATCCTCCAAAAGCGAAAGTAATACCACAAGTTACTGGGAAAGCGTAAAAAGGTCCTTTTTCAATACGCAGCGCCCAATTCGACTTAGATGGTACAATTCCATTTGTTCCTTTTCCATCTTTTTTGGTAGGATCATACTCTCCTTCTTGGACCGCATCATTGTAATTTTGGATTGTCTTCATAAATTGTTGTTGATCTACCGGAAGTAATTTCACCAGCTCTTCAAGCGTATCTGCTTGATAATAAGTTGCCTCTTCTAAATCATATTCTTTTCGTAGCATTGGTCTTACTTGTGAATCGTAGATTTGATATGCTATATGGTCAGGTTGCTTCAGAATTTCACGCCCATATTTCGCATAGGTATAATTTCTGAAATCAGCCCCTTCATCCACAAACCTTTTACCTTCGCGGTTCAACATTATGCTATACGGATACGAATGCTTCTTGAATATATCTCCCGGTTTCGTAAAATCCCCTACACGCGGAGCTTTGTAATCGGTTCCAATAGAATGGCAGCCTGACCACTCACCATACTTTTGGGCTCCAACCGCCAACGCCATAGAAATGCCATCTCCTGTATTAAATTCTGTTCCTCTGACTATGGCTGCATTCCACTCTTCCCCTATATATTGTGCTCTTAGCTCTTTATTTGCTTCAAAGCTACCGCATGCTAGAATTACGCTAGAAGCTTCTATTGTTTGTCGCTTACCATTTTGCTCAATAATCAGTCCAGTAATATGTCCATCTTGAGAAGCCAGCTCTATAGCACGCGCATTATACTGAATATCGATGCCTAATTCTTCTGCCCTTAGGAAAAGCCTATTTATTAAACCTACTCCCTTGTTAACAGTTTTAATAGGTAATCCTCCCCAAAAATGACACTTTCCTTCTTGCTCAAATGATTGATTTTCATAATTCAACTCAAACTGTACTCCCTGTTCCTTCATCCATTTAATAGTTTCATATGATTTAGAAACAAGTTGTTTAGCCAAGAGTCGATTACTTTTCCCTTCTGTTACACGCATCAAATCATTGTAATAATCTTCTTCAGAATACGTAGGCATCACGATTGCATCAGCTTCCACATCAGTCAAATCCGGAATCAACTTTCTAATTGCATTTAAATCATCATATGCTACACGAATGGCTCCATCTGTAAAAAAGGAATTGCCACCTCGCTTCTCAATTGGACCGCGTTCTAACACAAGTACATTGGCTCCCTGTTCTTTCGCTGAAATTGCTGCGCATAAAGCGGCATTTCCTGCCCCTACTACGACTACATCATAAATTAACGAAAAATTTAGATTATTCTTCATTATCTTATCCCTCCTGTAGATTTCATGTATACAACCAAATTGAAGTGCATTAAGCCACCAAAAGTTTATCTATGAAACTTTTTCTTTCAATTAGATTGAAAATTATATATTTATATCATATACTCTGATTGAATATTTAAAAAATACTGTATATTTATTGAAAACCATAAAAGATTTTTATATCTATTTGTGATTGTTAAAGCCATATATATCATAACAATTAGGCAGGAGGTCACCATGAACGAAAAAGACTGGCATATCTTATCCACTTTACTTGAGGAAAAAAACATCACTAAAACTTCTAAACGATTATATATCTCTCAGCCGGCCCTGACCTATCGAATTAAAGAATTAGAAAAAGAATTTAATATTAAAATTATAACTAGAGGAAACCGTGGCGTTGATTTTACTCCAAGAGGTGAATTTTTGGCAGAGTATGCAAAAAGTATGCTTGCCCTATTACAAACAACAAAAGAGCAACTCGTCAATATGAAGGACGGCATTTCTGGAACACTACGATTAGCTGTATCAGGCATGTTCGCACGCTATGAACTCCCAACTTTACTAAAAGAATTTCTTAGCATATTCCCCGATGTAGAAGTTAACTTAAAAACCGGATGGAGCTCAGAGGTAAATCTTATGCTTCAAAAAGAAGAAGCTCACCTGGGTATTATTCGGGGCAATTATGACTGGCCAGGAGATAAAATTCTACTGAAAGAAGAAAAAATTTGCATTGTCTCCAATACAGAAATCGATGCTATGAATCTTCCCTCTTTACCTAGGATCAATTATCAAACAGATATGTCACTAAAAAACACCATCGATATGTGGTGGAATCAAACCTATACTGTCCCACCAATAATAACAATGGAAACTGATCGTAGCGACACTTGCAAACAAATGGTTTTAAATGGCTTAGGTTACTCTATTCTTCCGGAAATCTGCATTCAAAAAGAGGAGCCATTGTACACCATTCCATTAACAGCAAAAGATCATTCCTATGTGACAAGAAATACATGGCTTATGTACCATAAAACAGCTTTGGAATTAAAGCATGTGAAAGCCTTCATAGACTTTCTCAAAGAATATAAAGAAAATACAAGTCTATAACGCATTGCATGAACTTAAATAAACCACAAGGCTTGAATCGACCTTGTGGTTCCTAAATAATCTATTTTTCTTTCAAATAGTTTAAAGTAGCTGCTCCTAAGACATTAGCAGCGATTAATAATGCTCTTTCGTCAATATTAAATCTCGGATGATGATGAGGATAGGTTTCATCCCACTCTGGATTTTGAGCTCCAGTAAAAAAGAAAGTACCTGGAACATGTTGCAAATAGTATGCAAAATCTTCTCCACCCATATACGGTTCGCATATTTTCAGTTCTTCTACTCCGTTTACTTTTGGAGCGATTTCAACCAAAAAATTAGTTTCTGCTTCGTGATTCATCACAGCTGGATAACCCCTGGAATAACGATAATCATACTCAGCTTTTGTCAAATAGCAAGATGCCTTTAGTACTTCTTCAATCTCTTCTTCAAGTAATGTTCTTGTATATTCATCAAATGTTCGGACTGTTCCCTTCATCTTAACTGAATCCGCTATTACATTAAATGGATTTAATGCTTCGATATGCCCAATAGATACAACTGCAGGTTCTATTGGTTTTACTCGTCTTGAAACCAATTGCTGAAGATTTGTTATAAATTGTGCCGCAATAACTATTGAATCTTTAGTATCGCTCGGATTTGAACCATGTCCACCCTTGCCTTTAACAGTTATATCAATAGCATCGGCAGCCGCCATGATTGGTCCATCTTTTATCGAAATCCTTCCTAAAGGTTCCGTAGCCCAAAGATGCGTACCAAAAATGACATCTACACCTTCTAAACATCCATCTTCGATCATCGCAATTGCCCCACCTGGCGCAATTTCTTCTGCAAACTGATGTATAAAAACAATTGTACCTTCTATCTCACTTTGTAATTTGTTTAATGCTTTTGCTAAGACTAGGAGCGTTGCAGTATGCCCATCATGACCACAAGCATGCATAACGCCATCCACTTTTGATTTATAGGGTAGATCGTTTTGCTCCTGAATAGCTAACGCATCGAAATCAGCTCTAAGGGCAACTGTTTTTCCTGGTTTAGCACCCTGTAACTTTGCAACAACTCCACGCCCCCCAACACCTTCTCTAACTTCATGACCTAATGCACGATGATAGTCAGCGATGTATTTTGGCGTATGCACTTCATGATAAGATAATTCAGGATTTTCATGAAGATACCTACGTATTTCAACCATTTCGCCAAAAGAATCTTCTAATATTCTAAATAGCTTTTCCATTCATCCTCGCCTCACTTTAAATAAATTGAATCCCCAGGTCCTAAAGGAAGTCCTAGTAAAAACCAAAGACTAAATAATATAATCCATCCAATAGCAAAAATAACTGAATACGGAAGTAATGCAGAAATAAGTGTACCGATTCCAATGTTTTTATCATATCTTTTCGCAAAGGCAAGTAAAATTGCAAAATATGCTAACATTGGTGTAATTGGATTTGTGATAGAATCTCCTACACGATAAACGGCTTGTGTTAGAGCAGGACTATAGTTTAAATACATAAACATTGGAACAAAAATAGGTGCTAATAAAGCCCATTTTGCAGATGCACTAGCAATTAATAAATTAATACCTGCACAGATAATGATGAAACCAATAATCATTGGCAATCCAGTAAAATTCATAGCCTGTAATGCTTCTGCACCTTTTATCGCCATAATTGGACCTATATTGCTCCAACCGAAATATGCAATCATCTGCGCAGCTACAAATGCCAGTACAATAAAGGAAGACATATCTGCTATTGATTTGAACATTTTATCTGCTACATCTTTATCACTTTTAATCACTTTGGTGACAATTCCATATGCCAAAGCTGGCAATAAAAACAGGAATAGCATAATTGGGACGATTCCTGTCATAAAAGGTGATGATAAAAAGCCACCTGTTTCTGGATCTCTTAAAATACCATTTGATGGTACAACAGCGATTAAAATTATTAGAACATAAATTGCTGTTATAATGCCTGCCCATTTAAGCCCCTTCATTTCTAGAGAAGAAATAGGTTCAAGTTTTTCAACATTCCCTTTATAATCACCAAATCTTGGTATTGTAAATTTATGTGCAACAAATGTACCCAATGCAACTAATACAAATGTAGATGCAATTAAAAAATAATAGTTCATCGTTGCTCTACCCGTATAACCTGTTTCTACTAGTCGAGCAGCAGATTCCGTTATCCCAAGAAGTAAAACGTCAAGTGAACTTATTAAAAGATTTGCACTAAACCCTCCAGCAATAGCTGCATATGTAACGATTAAACCAACAAGTGGATTTTTCCCAATACTCATAAATATTAAAGCAGCAATCGGAGGTAAAACAATAAATGCTGCATCTGCTGCTAAATTCCCAACCAATCCTGTTAAGATTAAAAATGGTATGATTAATTTTTGTGGTGCACTCATAACTGATTTCTTCATTAATGCAGCGATTAAGCCCGTTTGTTCGGCTAATCCAATCCCTAACATCGTCACAATTACCATTCCTAATGGCGGAAAGGATGTAAAATTTGTAAGCATTTCATTAATTATCTTTATTAAACCTTCTTGATTGAGTAAATTGACAACTGCAATTTTTTCATTTGTACCGGGTTTCACTGCTGAAACATTAAACTTTGATAATATCCAAGACGACCCTAATACGATGAATGCCATTATTACAAAAAGGGTGACTGGATCTGGTAATTTGTTTCCTGCCTTTTCAACTCCATCTAAAAATCGTTCAATCATCGTTTTTTTCTTTCGTACATTAACAATATCTTGCATAAGGTCCCTCCTTTTGTCTGAATATTATTATTATACTGAATATTTAAAAATATTAATATAGTTAAATTTCATCAAAATAAGATTTTTTTGTAACATTTAACAAAATATCTTTATTATTTGATTGATTTTATAAGAGAGTATAAAATATTTTGTGTAAATAGAAATTTTAATAGAAAAAGGAAGACCTTTTCTTGATAGAATAAAGTCACC
>NZ_CAKQBI010000017.1:0-63735 GCF_934216135.1 uncultured Rummeliibacillus sp.
TGGAAGGCCCGAATCGAAAGCGTCATTTCAGCTTTCGACCGAGGGACTGAAATGACACGAGGGGCAAGCCGGCGGAGCTGGATAGAAATAAAAGCGGAGCCGGCTCGAACTGCCCCGAAATGCATTGGAAGGCCCGAATCGAAAGCGTCATTTCAGCTTTCGACCGAGGGACTGAAATGACACGAGGGGCAAGCCGGCGGAGATAGAAGGCTAAAAAAGCGAAACGTACTAAACGTCACTTCAAATTAGTTTTCCAATACTTCTACTTTACGAATAGGAAATAGAGGAGTATGCTTATTCAACAGAGTAATTTATGACATATGTATTATAACTATGGAGTGTCTAGTCAATCGATTAGGCCTTCTTTTTCGCATTTATTAAAATTACTGATTAGACTATTTGAAGGAGTGACGGTACAGTGAAAATCGTGATGCATTTCATGATTATTATATTGTGCTTAGTACTAACCTATTATATATACGATAAGCAATTAGGCGCTATCTCATTCCTTCTTCTTGCGCTTTACTTGTTTATCTATGGCTATTCTCGATTGAGAATTGAAAAAAAGAAGAATTGATTGTAGCAAAAATTAAGTATAATTGTTTATAATGGATATTATGTTTATGTAGAGAAAGGACGTGCACGAATTGAACCTTCGTGATTTAACTCAAGAACAACTAACAGAAGAATCATTAATTAACCTAGCATATGCTATTTTAGAAGAAAAACATCAACCAATGGCGTTTGCTGAAATTATGGAAGCTATTATTGAATTAGGTGCTCGCACTTCAGAACAAATGAAAGCTGCAGCTATCCAATTCTACACAGATATCAATATTGATGGCCGCTTTCTTGTATTAGGGGAAAATCGCTGGGGTATCCGTGAATGGTATGCCATCGAACAAGTCGAAGAAGAAACTGCTCCAACAGTCAAAGTTCGTAAGAAAAAAGCGAAAGCTGCAATTGTCGATGATGTTCATGAAGATGAAGAAATCGAATTTGATGAAGATTTCGATGAATTCGTTGATGACGATGATGATGATACAGAAGACTTTGATACTACTGATATCGATGAAATTGAAGACGATGATTTAGATGAAGAAATCGAAATCGAAGATGAAGAAATCGAGATTGAAGACGAAGACTTTGAAATTGAAGACGATGATGATTTAGCAGATAAAGAAAAATAATAACTTCTTGACAATTTAGGTTATATCATATACCCTTTTACTTGGGCTCCTTAAAAAAGGAGATTGACCGTATAAATAATACGCTCCCCCTGCAAGTTACTTGCGGGAGGAGCGTTTTTTGTATTTTTTACAAGTGTTTTAGGAACACTACCTATAAGGAGGAATTTGCAGTGACTAAATATATTTTTGTAACTGGCGGCGTAGTCTCATCACTAGGCAAAGGTATTACAGCAGCATCATTAGGACGATTATTAAAAAATCGTGGTTTAGAAGTAACAATCCAAAAGTTTGACCCATATATCAACATTGACCCAGGAACAATGAGCCCATATCAACACGGTGAAGTATTCGTAACAGATGATGGTGCAGAAACAGACTTAGACCTTGGTCACTATGAACGTTTTATCGATATCAATTTAGGTAAACATTCAACTGTAACATCAGGTAAAGTTTACTCAACTGTATTGAAAAAAGAACGTCGTGGTGATTATAACGGTGGTACAGTTCAAGTTATTCCACACATCACTAACGAAATTAAAGACCGTATTCAACGCGCAGGTCGCGAAACAAATGCAGATATTGTTATTACTGAAGTAGGTGGTACTGTCGGTGATATCGAATCATTACCATTCCTTGAAGCAATTCGCCAAATGAAACGTGATCTTGGAAATGACAATGTCTTATATCTTCACTGTACACTAATCCCTTACATTGCAGCAGCTGGTGAGTTAAAAACAAAACCAACTCAACACTCTGTAAAAGAACTACGTTCACTTGGTATTCAACCAAACATCCTTGTTGTACGTACAGATCGTCCGGTTCCTCAAGAAATGAAAGAAAAACTAGCACTATTCTGTGACGTAAAACCTCACGAAGTAATCGAATGTGTAGATGCGGATCATTTATATGAAATCCCACTAAATCTACAATCTCAAGATTTAGATGACATCGTGCTTGAACACTTTGGCATCCAAGCACCAGAAGCAGATATGACAGATTGGAAAGAACTTGTAGATAAAGTGAAAAACCTTAAAAAATCAACAAAAATCGCCCTTGTTGGTAAATATGTTGAATTACAAGATGCTTACATTTCTGTTGTCGAAGCTCTTAAACATGCAGGCTATGCTTTTGATACTGACATCGAAGTTAATGCGATCAACGCTGAACACGTTACAGCTGAAAATGTCAAAGAATTACTAAACGATGCGGATGGTATCCTTGTACCAGGTGGATTTGGAGATCGTGGTGTAGAAGGTAAAATCTTGGCAATCCAATATGCTCGTGAAAATGACGTACCATTCTTAGGCATTTGTTTAGGTATGCAACTTGCAACAGTTGAATTTGCACGTAATGTACTAGGCTTAAAAGGTGCTCATTCTACTGAACTAAATCCAAAAACAAAATACCCAATTATCGATTTACTTCCAGAACAAATCGATGTAGAAGACCTAGGCGGTACACTTCGTCTTGGCTTATATCCATGTAAACTAAAAGATGGTTCTCGTGCAGCACAAATTTACAATGATGAATTAGTATATGAACGTCATCGTCACCGTTATGAATTTAACAACGAATATCGCGAAGCTATGGAAGCAGAAGGATTAGTATTCTCAGGTACTTCACCAGATGAACGCTTAGTTGAAATCATCGAATTACCAAACAATAAGTTCTTCGTGGCATCTCAATTCCACCCAGAATTTAAATCTCGTCCAAACCGTCCACAACCATTATTCCGTGATTTCATCGGCGCAGCAGTTAAATAATAATTTTTTATACTTGCCAGATTCTTGAATAGAGTCTGGCATTATTATTAGGATGAAAGTTTTCTAAAAGAAAAAACGCTCTTTAATTGATCACGACAAATTAGAAAGCAAAAACTAATCGTGATCAATAGGAGCGTTTTGTACATAATAATTTAGTTTTATAAACCACCTAGCATTTCATCATATGCTAT
The DNA here is from genome assembly GCF_934216135.1 of uncultured Rummeliibacillus sp. Classification (NCBI taxonomy): domain Bacteria; kingdom Bacillati; phylum Bacillota; class Bacilli; order Caryophanales; family Caryophanaceae; genus Rummeliibacillus; species uncultured Rummeliibacillus sp. The sequence continues at coordinate 3,145 of NZ_CAKQBI010000017.1, forward strand.
TTTAATTGCTTCATAGATAAATAATGCTGTCAAAGTGTGTGGCATAACAATTCGTTCACCTAATTCGTTTGGTAACAAGCCTTTTTTAATGCCCATTGAAATATATGTGTATGCTAAGTCACCCATTTCGCCAGCATCTTCTTCTTTTTCATTTGCAACAACAGCAAAAGGGATAAAAGAATCATATAATCTGTGAGCTAGCGCTAATGCATCAGGATGATTTGCACTGTGTGTGAAAATACATACGCGATCTAAATCACTTATTTCGACACTACTTGTCCATGGACGTAATTTTCTAAAAGGTTCAGTTGCGTTTAATGCATTTATCTCAATAGCTTGTAATTCGTCAAAGCATGCAAAGTAAACAGTACCTTCAAAAGCACCTGCTTGTGCAAGTAAGCGTGCGGTTTCTTCGATTGCATCTTCTTTGTCAGAGGCAATTTTAGATAGTAAACCGCCGACTTGGGTCGATAACATTTTTAACATTTTATTCACCTCATGACATTAATTATAAAGAGGGGAGATTTCAATTGCAAAATCTAAAAAAAGTAGATATCTTAAGAGGAAAAAATAGGGATGGGCACGAATACAATATAAGGATGATAAAATAAGGAGTAGAGGTTTTGTGAAAAAATTATTAATCGTAGATGACCAACAAGGAATACGCCTTTTACTTAACGAAGTTTTTAAAAGAGAAGGGCATGAGCCATTACTAGCTTCTAACGGATTAGAGGCAATTCAAATTCTAGAAAATGGAGCAGTCGACGCTGTTTTACTTGATATGAAAATTCCTGGCATGAATGGATTGGAAATTTTAAACTATATTAAAAATTTACATAAACAATTACCAGTTGTAATGATGACAGGTAATGGAGATGCTAGTTTAATTAGCAAAGCAAAAGAACTTGGAGCACAGCATTTTTTTATGAAGCCTTTTGATATTTTTGAAGTGAAGGACACGATTAACAAATTATTGAAAGAATAAGTATAGACGGTGGTCAATGCTTATTCTTTTTGTTATTATGATAGTGTTATTATTCAATTTTATACCATGCTATATCCTAAAGGAGGATTTACTGATGGCTTTGGTTTCAATGAAAGAAATGTTAATTACTGCAAAAGAAAACGGTTATGCTGTTGGTCAATTCAACATCAATAACCTTGAATGGACTCAAGCGATTCTACAAGCAGCAGAGGAAGAAAAATCACCTGTAATTTTAGGCGTATCTGAAGGCGCTGGTAAATACATGGGTGGCTTTGTTGCTGTTGTTAATATGGTAAAAGGACTTATGGAAAGCTACAAAACGACAGTTCCAGTAGCAATTCACTTAGATCATGGTTCAAGTTTTGAAAAATGTAAAGAAGCGGTAGATGCCGGTTTTACATCTGTTATGATTGATGCTTCTCATCATCCATTTGAAGAAAATATTGAAATTACTTCAAAAGTAGTAGATTATGCACATGCACATGGTGTTTCTGTCGAAGCAGAACTAGGAACAGTTGGTGGCAATGAGGATGGCGTAATCGGTGGTATCATGTACGCTGATCCTGAAGAATGCCGTAAGATGGTTGAAGCAACTTCAATTGATTGCTTAGCACCAGCACTTGGTTCAGTACACGGACCTTACCATGGCGAACCAAATCTTGGTTTTAAAGAAATGGAAGAAATCTCAAATTTAGCTGGACTTCCATTAGTGCTACATGGTGGTACTGGTATTCCTACAAAAGATATTCAACGTTCTATTTCTTTAGGAACAGCGAAGATCAATGTAAATACTGAGAACCAAATTGCTGCTACAAAAGTAATTCGTGAAATTTTGGACAACGATAAAGAAGTTTACGATCCACGTAAATTCTTAGGACCAGCACGTGAAGCAATCAAGGCAACTGTCATTGGCAAAATGCGTGAATTTGGTAGCTCACAAAAAGCTTAAGCATATATTTTTAGTAAGGGAATCGGAGAAGACATCGGTAAGAAAATCGAATCTTCTCCATTTTTTCCATCATTCAGGAGGAATATAAATTGAAATTTTTTATTGATACAGCAAATTTTGAAGAAATAAAAGAAGCACATGCATGGGGAATCATTTCTGGTGTAACTACCAACCCTTCTTTAGTTGCAAAAGAAAAAAACATTTCATTTCATGATCGTTTAAAAGAAATCGCAGAATTAGTTGATGGTTCAGTAAGTGGAGAAGTTATCTCATTAGATGCTGAAGGTATGATCAAAGAAGGTCATGAATTAGCTAAAATCGCTCCTAATATCACAGTTAAACTTCCAATGACACCAGATGGATTAACTGCATGTTCAACTCTTTCAAAAGAGGGTATCAAAACAAATGTAACGTTAATCTTCAGCGCAAACCAAGCATTATTAGCTGCACGTGCTGGCGCAACATATGTTTCTCCATTCTTAGGTCGCTTAGATGATATTGGTCAAGATGGAACAGAACTAGTACGTGAAATTGCTGAAATTTTTGCAATTCACGAAATTTCAACTCAAATCATTGCCGCTTCTATTCGTCATCCACAACATATTACAGAAGCTGCTTTAGCAGGTGCGCATATTGCTACAACACCTTTTAAAGTTTTAAAACAATTATTTAAACATCCTTTAACTGATAAAGGTATCGAAGGATTTATGAAAGATTGGGCAAACAAAGATAAATAATATAAGGAGATTCACATGGACGTATATAAAATTACAGGGGAAAAGCATCTAAAAGGAACGATTAAAGTAAGTGGTGCTAAAAACAGTGCAGTAGCTTTAATTCCAGCTTCTATTTTGGCAAATTCTCCTGTAACGATTGAAGGATTACCAGAAATCTTAGACGTTTGGACATTAAAAGCATTGCTTGAGGAAATTGGTGGCGAAGTAGAATTTAAAGATGGCCATATGATAATCGATCCTCGTTCAATGATTGATATGCCATTACCTAATGGCAATGTGAAAAAATTACGAGCTTCTTATTATTTGATGGGTGCAATGTTGGGGCGTTTTAAAAAAGCAGTCATTGGTTTACCAGGTGGATGTCATTTAGGCCCTCGACCAATTGACCAACATATTAAAGGTTTCCAAGCATTAGGAGCTCAAGTGACTAATGAACATGGTGCCATTTATCTACGTGCTGAAGAGCTACATGGTGCGAAGATTTATTTAGATGTTAGCAGTGTCGGCGCTACGATTAATATTATGCTGGCAGCAGTATTGGCTAAAGGTAAAACAGTTATTGAAAATGCCGCAAAAGAGCCAGAGATTATTGATGTTGCCACTCTTTTAACGAATATGGGTGCCAAGATAAAAGGTGCTGGTACGAATGTGATTCGTATCGAAGGCGTTGAAGAATTACATGGTACAAACCATACAATTATTCCTGACCGTATTGAAGCAGGAACATATATGATTATGGCTGCTGCCGTAGGTGATGGTGTCATAATTGATAATGTTATTCCATTACACTTGGAAGCAGTGACTGCCAAATTACGGGAAATGGGCGTAAAGGTTATTGAAGAAGAAGAACGGATTCTTATTCCAAAAACAGATGCTTTAAAATCAGTTGATATTAAAACCCTTGTTTATCCAGGATTCCCAACAGATTTACAACAACCATTTACAGTTCTTCTAACACAGGCAACAGGTTCTTCTATTGTAACGGATACGATTTATTCTGCTAGATTTAAACACATTGATGAAATCATTAGAATGAATGCAAACGCAAAAGTAGAAGGACGTTCTGCCATTATCACAGGTCCTAGCAACTTAGAAGCTGCAACAGTTACTGCAACAGATTTGCGTGCAGGGGCTGCGCTAATTATAGCAGGGCTACTAGCAAAAGGTGAGACTGAAATCCACGATATTTATCACATAGAGCGTGGTTATAGTGATATTATCACTAAACTACAAGCCATAGGTGCTGATATACGTAGGGAATCAATCGAACCGAACAACAAGAGCAGCGTGACCAATAGATAATGTAGATTTCCTGTAGTAGTTCTTATTACATTGTTAATAAGCGATGAAGCTGAAAAAAATCTGCAGAAAATATTCTGTGTGCTATAATAGATTTAGTTTGAAACGATTCCGGTCAAAAAGGCTGGAAAACGGGAGGAACAGTAAAAAATGAAACGCAGTTTATCAATGGAAGTAGTACGTGTAACAGAAGCGGCAGCAATCGCCTCAGCAAGATGGATGGGCCGTGGGTTGAAAATGGAAGCAGATGACGCAGCTACAACAGCAATGCGCCAAGTATTTGATTCAATTCCAATGGATGCAGTTGTTGTAATTGGTGAAGGCGAAATGGATGAAGCGCCTATGCTTTACATCGGTGAAAAACTAGGCTCAGACCCTAATGGTCCACAAGTTGACATCGCAGTTGATCCACTAGAAGGTACTAACATCGTAGCAGCTGGAAGCGGTAATGCTTTAACAGTATTAGCTATTGCTGATCGTGGTAACTTACTCCATGCCCCTGATATGTATATGGAAAAAATTGCAGTTGGTCCAGAAGCAGCAGGTAAAATCGATATTGAAGCCCCTGTTATTGACAACTTACGTGCAGTAGCAGAAGCAAAACATAAAAATATCGAGGATGTCGTAGCTACATTATTAAACCGTGAACGCCATCAACCAATCGTAGATCAAATTCGTGCTGCTGGTGCACGTATTAAATTTATCTCAGATGGTGATGTAGCGGCAGCTATCAACACAGCATTTGATGAAACAGGTGTAGATATTCTATTTGGTACAGGTGGTGCACCAGAGGGTGTAATCGCAGCAGTTGCCTTAAAATGTCTTGGCGGAGAGTTCCAAGGTAAATTAGTTCCTTCAAATGATGAAGAAATTGAACGTTGCCATAAAATGGGTATCGAAGTCAACAAAGTGTTGAAAATGGATGATTTAGTAAAAGGCGATGATGCCATCTTCGCAGCTACTGGAGTAACAGATGGAGAGTTGTTAAAAGGAGTTCAATTTAAAGGAAGCTTCTGCACAACTGAATCCGTTGTAATGCGTGCAAAATCAGGTACTGTTCGTTTTATCGAAGGCAGACATAGTTTAACTAAAAAACCAAAACTATATATGCAAGACTAAACTTCAATTTTTTACTGCCCGGTGTCATGCCGGGCTTCTTCTTAAAAATTCATTCCATTCAAAACTCGTAAAACTCACATACCAAAATTCAAATTTGTAAAACAATATTATATAAGAGTGGTGTTATTGCCTATGACGACAAAAACTATTTCTCAACTAGAAGATATGAAATTAAAGGACCTGTATGCGCTTGCACGTGAATACAAGATTTCATATTATGGTAAGTTGACAAAAAAAGAATTGATTTTTGCTATTTTAAAATCACGTGCTGAAAGTGAAGGCTATTTCTTCATGGAAGGTGTATTAGAAATTATTCAACAAGAAGGTTTCGGATTCTTACGTCCTATTAACTATTCACCAAGTTCAGAAGATATCTATATTTCTGCATCGCAAATCCGTCGATTTAGTCTTCGTAATGGCGACAAAGTAACTGGTAAAGTTCGTCCTCCTAAGGAAAACGAACGATACTATGGACTTTTACATGTTGAAGCTGTTAATGGAGAAGATCCTGAAACAGCAAAAGAACGTGTACATTTCCCAGCGCTCACTCCACTATACCCAGATCGACAAATCAAACTAGAAACAACTCCTACGAAACTATCTACTCGTATCATGGACTTAGTTGCGCCAGTTGGATTTGGACAACGTGGATTAATAGTTGCTCCTCCAAAAGCAGGTAAAACATTATTATTAAAAGAAATCGCCAATGTAATTACAGAAAAATATCCAGAATCAGAACTAATTGTCTTGTTAATCGATGAACGTCCAGAAGAAGTAACTGATATAGAACGTTCTGTTAAAGCAGATGTTGTAAGCTCAACCTTTGATGAATTACCAGAAAATCATGTAAAAGTGGCAGAACTTGTTTTAGAACGAGCAATGCGTCTTGTAGAACATAAACGGGATGTAATCATCTTAATGGATTCTATCACACGACTTGCACGTGCATATAATCTAGTAATTCCACCAAGTGGTCGTACATTATCAGGTGGGATTGATCCAGCAGCTTTTCATAGACCAAAACGATTCTTTGGAGCTGCACGTAATATAGAAGAGGGCGGAAGCTTAACAATCCTAGCAACAGCTCTTATCGATACGGGATCACGTATGGATGAAGTAATTTATGAAGAGTTTAAAGGTACAGGTAACTTAGAACTACACTTAGATCGTAATCTTGCAGAACGTCGTATCTTCCCAGCAATTGATATTAGACGTTCAGGAACGCGTAAAGAAGAGTTACTAATACCAAAAGCTCAATTAGATAAGTTATGGGCGATTCGCAAGACATTTTCAGATTCACCAGACTTTGCAGAGCGCTTTTTGAAAAAATTACGCAATACAAAGACAAATACAGAATTCTTCGATACACTGAATTCTGATATGAAAGCTGCTAGAAATGGTAAAGGTTTAATCTAATACATTATAGAATGTATGCTATTTTTCCAGCCTAATTTTGTGTTGCACCTTTTTAAATTTCTTGTTATACTATGGACAATGCATTTCATATGCGTTGCATATGCGACAAACTAATCTGGGTCGTGTAAGGCAACAGTTCTTATAATACTCTGTTCCGGATGGTTCAGGGCGAGAGGAGATACCAAACATGAAACCAGGAATTCACCCAGAATACAAAGAAGCAACAGTAACTTGCTCTTGTGGTAATTCATTTAAAACAGGTTCAGTAAAAGAAAACATCACTGTTGAATTTTGCAGCGAATGTCACCCATTCTATACTGGCCGTCAAAAATTCGCGTCTGCTGATGGACGTGTGGATCGTTTCAACAAAAAATACGGTCTTAAATAATTTCTTTAGAAATTTAAAATACCTGCCTAGCACTTTACCGCAAGGCAGGTATTTTTCTTGCGATAAAAAGTATTTTCATGTAGTATAAAGAAATTGATTCTACCTATAACACATTATTTTGTCGAAAAAAAGAGAGGTATTTTGGCTTTTTTTCGGTATGATGTTGGATATATGTTTTTGAAAGGAGTCTGGTCAATGTACGTAATGACTCAAAACGGCTGGATTGAAGTAATTTGTGGCAGTATGTTTTCAGGAAAATCTGAAGAATTGATTCGACGAGTGCGCAGAGCACAATTTGCGAAACAAAAAATTGCTGTCTTTAAGCCTAAAATTGATAATCGCTATAGTGAAGAAGCTGTTGTAAGTCATAATGGCTCGACAGTAATTGCTCATCCAATCGAACAATCAAAAGAAATGTGGAATTACCTTACAGATGATTTTGATTTAATCGCGATTGATGAAGCACAGTTTTTTGGTGAAGATATTATAGATACTGTTCAAGAATTAGCTAATCACGGATACCGTGTAATTTTAGCAGGACTTGATCAGGATTTTAAAGGTGTTCCATTCGGTCCGATGCCAAAACTTATGGCAATTGCTGAGCAAGTAACAAAACTACAAGCTGTTTGTAGTGTATGTGGTTCACCTGCAAGTAGAACGCAAAGACTTATTAATGGACAACCTGCAAAAGTAGACGATCCCGTAATTTTAGTTGGTGCTGCAGAAGCATACGAACCTCGTTGCCGTCACCACCATTTAGTACCAGCAGGCCAAACAAATATGGTGAAATAATAAAATAGAAAAGAGGAGTGGCAATAGCTGCTCCTTTTTTGAATGGAAGTAAAGTTCGGGGTTAATATATGAATAAAGTAATGCAAAAACACAAGTGAAATACACCTAAATGATTGAAAAAACATAAAATAACAATCTTCTCCGTTCTAAAAGAGTAGCGATAGTGGCTTTTTTTCATTATACTATTAAAGGAACATCAAAAATGAGCGACTCGTCTAACCCTAACGAACAAAAGAGAGCGCCGTAGCTGTACAGATATAAATGATATATCAGTAACTTATGTCAGCAACTGAATTAATTTCATAACTCAAGTTTTTTCAAATGGAATGTGACTCATTTGATACTAATTTCTATTAAATAGTTTCTATAAAATGTTGTCTATAGCTGAAAATCTGTAAATGGATATCGTATATATTCAACCATTCATATTTATAAACAAAAAATAGATTTATGAAATTGATTCACATATATAATACAAATAAATAAATTGTAAATAGAAAGGTATCGGTGAAAAATAATGTTTGATCGCCTACAAGCTGTTGAAGATCGTTATGAAAAGCTAAATGAACTTCTAAGCGATCCAGATATCGTATCTGACTCAAAAAAATTAGCTAAATACTCAAAGGAACAATCTGATATTCAAGAAACTGTAGAAGTTTATCGTGAATATAAATCAGCAAAAGAACAACTAGCTGATGCAAAAGAAATGCTAGAAGAAAAACTTGACCCAGACATGAAAGAAATGGTCAAAGAAGAAGTTAGCGATTTAGAAAAACAAATTCGTGACTTTGAAGAACGTCTTCGAATTTTATTGATTCCTAAAGACCCTAATGATAATAAAAACGTTATTATGGAAATTCGCGGTGCTGCAGGTGGGGACGAAGCAGCATTATTCGCAAACTCACTATTCCGTATGTACAGTAAATACGCTGAAACACAAGGTTGGAAAATTGAAGTAATGAATGCAAACCCAACAGAACTTGGTGGTTATAAAGAAATCGTCTTTATGATTAACGGTCAAGGTGCGTATTCTAAATTTAAATATGAAAGTGGCGCACACCGTGTTCAACGTGTACCAGAAACAGAATCTCAAGGTCGTGTCCATACATCAACATCGACAGTTGTTGTAATGCCAGAAGCAGAAGAAGTAGAACTTGATCTTCAAGACAAAGATATCCGAGTAGATATCTATCATTCATCAGGTGCTGGTGGTCAGCACGTCAACAAAACTGCATCTGCTGTACGTATGACACATATCCCAACAGGTATCGTAGTAGCTATGCAAGATGAACGTTCACAACTTAAAAACCGCGAAAAGGCAATGAAAGTACTTCGTGCTCGTGTTTATGATAAATTACAACAAGATGCACAAAGTGAAATCGATGCAGAACGTAAATCTGCAGTTGGTACAGGGGACCGTTCTGAACGTATCCGTACTTACAACTACCCACAAAACCGTGTAACAGATCACCGTATTGGCTTAACAATTCAAAAACTCGACCAAATTATCGAAGGTAAATTAGATGAAATTATCGATGCATTGATTTTAGAAGAACAAGCCAAAAAATTGGATGCACTAAATGACACAGCACTTTAATTTTATATATGAGGCCCTGAATGGGGCTTCTTCTTTTTTACGGGATAAAGGTCGAGAGGAAATTGCTGCAAGACTTCTTTTACAACATGTATTAAAAAAAACGTACACAGAATTATTAGTAAGTATGCATGATGAGATTGAAGAAGAGGATTGCCGAACTTATTGGCAAATGGTTGAATCTCATGCACAGGGAATGCCTATCCAATATATCATTGGTGAGGAAGAGTTTTATGGCCGTACTTTTCAAGTGAACGAATCAGTTCTCATTCCTAGACCTGAAACGGAAGAACTCATTCTAGAAGCAACCAAAAGGATAAAGCGACTTTTTGGTGCACAACCAACCATTAAGTTAGCGGATATAGGGACAGGTAGTGGTGCCATTGCCATTACAATGAAAAAAGAAATCCCCACTTTACAAGTAACGGCAACAGATATTTCATCCGATGCGTTAAAAGTAGCAAAAAAAAATGCGAAGCTGCTCAATGCAGAAATCCATTTTGAAGAGGGCGATTTAACAGTACCAATCTCTCAACAAAAATGGCAAGTTGTCTTATCTAATCCCCCTTACATTGCCTATGAAGAAGCGGCTGAAATGTCTGAAGTTGTACTAGAGCATGAACCACATACGGCACTTTTTGCAGAAGATGATGGACTAGCACTTTATAAAAGACTAGCAAAAAATCTTCCAAGTCTAATGACCAAACCAAGTTTTATAGGTGTGGAAATCGGGTATGCGCAGGGCCCAGCAGTTGCCGCACTATTTAAAGAAAACTTTCCACAAGCCAATGTTGAAATCATAAAAGATATCAACGGAAAAAATCGTATGGTTTTTTGTGAAATAGATGAATAAATAGTAATCTATTTGTCCATGATAGTTTCATGGAGGGGATACAAATGATAGAAGATTACTATAATATCAAACAACCACAAGAATTATCATATTACACGATTAAACAACCAAAACAACCATCTCAAGTGACAATACTTTTGCAATTTATAACTGCACTTTTACTTATACAATTAATCCTTATGGTCGTTCAAAGCTATTTAACGGAGCAATATAGCGTTGAACTAGAGCAACCAAGATTTCGGATTATCGCCAATAGCAATTCATCTGCAGATCAACAATATAAACACCAATTAGTAAATGAAATCAAACCAATCTTAGATAAAGCAGTATTGAATTCTACTGGACAAGTAAATCTATCAACAATTGAAGCTGAGATCAAAAATAAATTAGCTACAAAATTAGAAACAGACAATATTAAAGTCACAACAAAAGATGCATTATTTCCACCAAAGCGTTATCAAGATAAGATATATGCACAAGATAAGTATCAAGCAATTGTTGTGACAATCGGTGCAGGAAAGGGAGATAATTGGTGGTGTGGATTATTTCCGAAAGTTTGCTACCGTGATGAGGTAGAAGAAAAGAAAGAAGAAAAACCTAAATTTTTTATAATAGAATGGTTTAAGAGTCTATTTTCAGACAAAGATTAGAGTTACCCACAATATTTGGTAAATTGTCCACAATCTAACCAACGTTATCAACAAATTGTGCATAACTTTCTGAAAACTCTTTAATATCGGGAGGTAACAACATGGAAACACAACGTCTAATTGTGGATAATAATGTGGATTCCGAAAAAAGTTATTCACAAGCTGTGGATTTGTTAAATGCTGGAGAATTAGTTGCATTTCCGACAGAAACTGTATATGGACTTGGTGCGATCGCAACAAATAACACAGCAGTTAAAAAAATCTATGCAGCAAAGGGAAGACCATCGGACAATCCATTAATCGTACATATTGGTACTTTCGATGAGCTTGAAAACTATGTAGAGGATATTTCAGACAAGGCAAGAATATGTATGGATGCATTTTGGCCTGGCCCATTAACGATGATTTTTAAAGTTAAGCCCAATGTGCTTGCAGAAAGCGTAACAGCTGGATTGGATACAGTAGGAATTCGTATGCCAAACCATTCAGTTGCTTTAAAGCTATTGCAAAAACTAGGAAAGCCAGTAGCTGCTCCAAGCGCTAATCGCAGTGGCAAACCGAGTCCTACTGAAGGAATTCATGTTGAACAAGATTTAACAGGCAAAATCCCATTGATTTTAGATGGTGGAGCAACTGGAGTTGGCGTAGAATCTACTGTTATTGATCTTACATTAGAAACACCAGTTATTTTACGGCCAGGAGCAATTACAAAGGAAATGTTCGAAAAAGTAATCGGTCCAGTAAAACAACCTACTCATATTGAACAAAAACAAGGTGCTCCTCGTGCTCCAGGTATGAAGTACAAGCATTATGCACCAAATGCACCGGTTTTGTTAATTGAAAAAGACAAAAACCAAGTTGCGTCTGCCATACAGCAACTGCAACAACAAGGACACAAAGTTGCTCTATTAGCACCACAAGATTTTGAGGAACTAACGCCAGATTGGTTTTTCACTTTAGGAGAAACACAAGAAGATATGGCGGCCAACCTTTTTCATGCATTACGAGCATGTGATTTAACAACAGCCGATGTAGTACTTGCAACAGTTACAACTACCCAAGGAGTCGGAGCTGCCATTATGAATCGCCTCGAAAAATCCGCAGGCGGTAAATGGTATAAACAAAAATAACTCTATATTATAGAAGGAATTTTTAACAAGCAGCTGGAAAACAGCTGCTTTATTTTTTTTAACTGCCTGAGTTGTGCAAAAGAAGCTGTGAGTTGTGCAAAAGGGTCTGTGAGTTGTGCAAAAGGGTCTGTGAGTTGTGCAAAAGGGTCTGTGAGTTGTGCAAAAGGGTCTGAGTTGTGCAAAAGGAGCCGTGAGTTGTGCAAAAGGGTCTGTGAGTTGTGCAAAAGAAGCTGTGAGTTGTGCAAAAGGGTCTGCGAGTTGTGCAAAAGGAGCCATGAGTTGTGCAAAAGAAGCTGAGTTGTGCAAAAGAAGCTGTGAGTTGTGCAAAAGGGACCATGAGTTGTGCAAAAGACCCCACGAGTTGTGCTAATCAGCAAACAAAATTATAACCAATTACCAATTTACCAATTACCAATAAAATCCCTATCCCAAAAGCAACGACAACCTCCAAAAGAAAAATGCTCTTAATTGTCCGCGCCAAAGAAAAGGAAAGAATTAAAATCCTCCCGCGAATAATAGAAAAATATAATCCACCCCGAGCATCATTTTAAAATTTCAGCATATGAATGTTTCAGCATTCATAGGATAAAAGACGATTCCTATTGAATGGAGGAGCTTTGTGAAAGAAATTATTGCTGCTATTATTACAGCTATGGATGTGTTGACGATTTATATACTAATACCCCAAGTGAAATATCGCTTTTGGCTATCACTTTGGACAGGTGTTCTCCATATGATTTTCCCCTATATTGGTTTTCTCTTTGGTGAATGGCTTGCCGCTTATATATCAAACCTTGCACAAAATATTTCAGGTATATTATTAAGTATGATAGGTGTACAACTATTACTAGCAGTAAAAGATCATAAAGCTGCTCAAATTCCTGTAACCATATTAGCCATCACTACTAGTTTAGATACCTTTTCAGTTAGTGTATCTTTTGGTATGCTTCAATTAAAAGAAACATTACTCGTTTGTAGTATGGGAGTATTTGCTTTTCTATTTTCATATATTGCGCTAGTTTTACATAAAAAAATCCCATCAAAAATAGGAATATACATGCAATTAATAGCAGGAGTAGTGTTACTTTTGATGGGTATTTTTTCATTTAATTTGTAAAAATAGATTACTAATTAAGTGTTTTACTATATAATGAAAGGTAAGGATATCAGATGAATATTTATTTTGTATGTACAGGAAATACTTGTAGAAGCCCAATGGCAGCAGCTATTTTAAAATCAAAAAAACTACCAGAAATCAGTGTGAAGTCAGCAGGAATCTATGCAATGCCTGGAAGCCCCATGTCACATAACTCGGAAATTGTGTTACAGGAGAAGCAAATTTCCTACGACCATACTTCACAACCAATTACATTGGAAGACCTTCAATGGGCCAATTTAATCTTAACCATGACTTCTGGACATAAAGAATCACTTTTACAAGTGTTTCCACAAGTAGCGGATAAGACATTTACATTAAAAGAATATGTCACTGAATCGAGTGACTTAGATGTATTAGATCCGTTTGGTGGCGATATTGAGACATATCGCAAGACGTTCCAAGAACTTAGTACATTGATGGATGGACTTGAAAAGAAAATATTGGAGGAGTAAGCATGGCAAAAAAAAGTGTGCAACATTCTTTTGGACTAAAAAAGAAACTTATCCTATTTGTAACTATCTTAGCAGTTATAACTTATAGTGTTAGTTACTTCTTTATCGAGTATTTACAACCTCAATTTTTCCCAAACGTAAAAGACGGGGTATTTCAAATCATTACATATTCTTTGGGAATCATTTGGTCCGGCATTTTAGCTGGATTATTCAGTTCACTATTAGTAAAACCTTTGCAAAAACTAGAACATGTAGCAATTGAAGCTGCAGATGGGAAACTTAGCAAAGATGTAGAAATGCCAAATAGCTCAGATGAAATTCGTTCATTATCAGAAGCATTTCAAACAATGCTTGTAAGTCTACGTAAAATAGTCGCAAGTATCAATCAAAATTTCCAAACAACGAACAAAACAGTATTAAATTTGTCTGAAGAGACTGAACAAGCTTCCAAACAAACGGAATCGATTGCTGAAACGATTTCAAATATTTCAGAAGGTGCTACAAGCTCTGCAATTGCTATTCAAGAAACAGCGGAAGCACTAGAAGATGTTCGTATATTGGCAGAAGAGGTCAATCAACGTGCCATCACATCATCAAACCAATCAACAAAAATGATGAGTGAGCTAAATTATACAACAAATGCTATTAACCAATTAGTAGAAGGTATTGAAAAAATAACATCTGGTAACCAATTAGCTCTTAAAGATATTCACCAACTTGAAAAAAACGCGTTAAAAGTAGAACAAATTATTCAGTTAGTTGGTGACATTGCTGAACAAACTAACTTGCTTGCACTAAATGCCTCTATCGAAGCGGCAAGAGCAGGAGAACAAGGTAAAGGATTTGCAGTAGTAGCAGAAGAAGTACGTAAACTTGCAGATGAAAGTGCAGAAGCTGTAAAAGGTATTACGGAATTAATCCAAACAATTCAATTAGATGTTCAAACAGTCGTTGGGAAAATGACTGAGCAAGTTAATATTGCGGAAGGTGAAGTAGCACGTATTTCCGAAACAACATCTGCTGTTGATGGAATGTCTGCAATGGTTAAAGAAATGGCAGATTCAATTGTGGAAATTTCAGAATTTGTAGGGAAACAATTACATAACATTGAAAAAACGGCCCATCAATCTCAAGAGGTAGCAGCTATTGCTGAACAAACTTCTGCAGGAGCAATGGAAGTACAAACAGCAACAGATGATCAAGTAAGATCCATTGAACAAATCGACCAACTATCTCATATATTAAAACAACAATCTGAAGAGCTATACCAAATGATTCAAAAATTTGAAAACTAATATTGAAGCTAGCTTCTATAGCTAACCGGTTAGGACATAGGAATAGCCTAATCATACAAGGCAAATTGTCGTCTTATTTTGATGGCAATTTGCCTTTTTCTTCCGCTCTTTTTTATCTTTTCACCCAGCAATTTTATGAAATCTTCTCCTAGTCGCATTCAAACTAGCGTTGGATTCTCTCCATAATCACATAGATTTGATCTAAAACTTAATCAATTAGAGTTAAATCACGAATTAATATATTGAAATTTAAAAATATATTCGTGATTTACTTATAATATCATGATAAATTTATGATAAAAAATAATATTATTCGTATTTTTAAAAATTGCCTCTCGCAATTGAGTAGAAAATATGTCATTATACATATAGAAGTGGTAAACTGATGATGAAAAGAACAATTGAAAAGAGGGAACCCATTGAAAATTGCAATTTCATCAGATCATGGTGGTAATAATTTAAGAAAAGAAATCATAGCTTTGCTAGAAGAACTTGGTATTAGTTATGAAGACTTTGGTCCAAAAACATCTGATTCAGTAGATTACCCAGACTATGCCTTACCAGTTGCTAATGGAGTAGCTAGTGGTCAGTTTGATCGCGGTATTTTAATTTGTGGAACTGGTATTGGAATGTCCATTACTGCAAACAAAGTAAAAGGTGTTCGTTGTGCATTAGTACATGATGTATTCAGTGCTAAAGCAACACGTTGCCACAATGATTCAAATGTGTTGGCAATGGGAGAAAGAGTCATTGGACCAGGACTTGCACGTGAAATCGTTCAAACGTGGTTATCAACAGACTTTGAAGGTGGTCGTCATGAACGTCGCATCAACAAAATTTCAGAAATAGAAGCACAAGAACAATAATTAGATTAGAGGTCTTAAACGATGAACTTACATCAAATTGAAGAACAGCTCGAATCATTGCTATTTCAGTTTGAACAACAAGTGACTTTCCGTAATGGGCAAATTTTCGTTATAGGATGCTCAACATCAGAAGTAAAAGGTCAAAAGATTGGTACAGCTGGTGGTTTAGAAATAGCAGAAGCTCTGTATAAACCATTAAAGTCTTTTGCTGAAAAACACCAACTTTATTTAGCGTTTCAAGGTTGCGAACATATAAATCGCGCCTTAACTATAGAAAGAGCTGCAGCAGAACAATATGGATTAGAACCTGTTTCTGTTATCCCTGTTCAAAAAGCTGGTGGTTCGATGTCAACGTATGCTTATAGCCAATTTAAAGATCCTGTAGTAGTTGAAGAAATTCAAGCTCATGCAGGAATTGATATTGGTCAAACATTAATTGGTATGCACTTAAAAAAAGTGGCAATTCCTGTCCGCACTTCTATCTCAAAAATTGGAGAGGCAGTCGTGACAGTTGCAAAAACTCGTCCAAAACTAATAGGTGGCGAGAGATCAGTATACAACAAAGAGTAGAAATTAGGGGGAATAGGTGTAATGGAAAATCTAGCAGCACTAGATCAGTCAACTATTGCGTCACAAGACAAAGCAGTATTTGAAGCAATTGAAAAAGAATTTGCTCGTCAACAAGCGAATATTGAGTTAATCGCTTCTGAAAATATTGTTTCTAAAGCAGTTTTAGAAGCACAAGGCTCTGTATTAACAAACAAATATGCTGAGGGCTATCCTGGTAAACGTTATTATGGCGGTTGTGAACATGTGGATGTTGTTGAAGATATTGCACGTGATCGCCTAAAAGAAATCTTTGGCGCTGAATATGCAAATGTACAACCACATTCAGGTGCACAAGCCAATATGGCCGTATACTTTACTATCTTAGAACCAGGCGATACTGTTTTAGGTATGAACTTATCTCATGGTGGTCACTTAACACACGGTAGTCCTGTCAATTTCTCAGGTAAACAATATAACTTTGTTGAATATGGTGTGACAGAAGATACAAACGTAATCGACTATGAAGATGTTCGTCAAAAAGCACTTCAACATAAACCAAAATTGATCGTGGCAGGTGCATCTGCATATCCACGCATTATTGATTTTGCTAAATTCCGTGAAATCGCTGACGAAGTAGGAGCGTATTTCATGGTCGACATGGCTCATATTGCAGGTCTTGTTGCTGCAGGTGTTCATCCAAACCCTGTACCATATGCTGACTTTGTAACATCTACTACTCACAAAACTTTACGTGGCCCACGTGGTGGACTAATTCTTTGCAAAGAAGAATGGGGTAAGAAAATTGATAAATCCATCTTCCCAGGTATTCAAGGTGGTCCATTAATGCATGTTATCGCAGGTAAAGCTGTTGCATTTGGCGAAGCACTTCAACCTGAATTTAAAGAATATATCCACCAAGTTGTGAAAAACGCAAAAGTATTTGGCGAAGCATTACAAGCAGAAGGTATTAAACTTGTATCAGATGGTACGGATAATCACCTATTATTATTAGATGTACGTTCTCTAGGCCTAACAGGTAAAGTAGCAGAAAAACTTCTAGACGATGTGAACATCACTGCAAACAAAAATACAATTCCTTACGATCCAGAAAGTCCATTTATCACATCTGGTGTTCGAATTGGTACACCTGCTATTACATCTCGCGGTTTCAAAGAAGAAGATGTGAAAGAAGTTGCCTCTATTATTGCTAATGTTTTAAAAAATCCAGAAGACGAAGCAGTTAAACAAGATGCAATTACACGTGTTAAAGTCCTAACAGATAAACACCCAATTTATACGAAATAAGTGTAAAAAAAAGCTACTTTTGGTATAATCCAAAAGTAGCTTTTTTTATTTAGTAAAATAGTATTGTTTTGTGCGTTTATAGGGGAGGATAATTTAAGTGGAAAACGATTTACCTCAATTGTCCAATGATTTAATCGAGTGGTTTCAAAATTTTGATGATAAGATAGATAGCAAAATTCTTGGTGGTTTTGTAGTATTTGATACAGAAAATGATGATTTTCCTATACTGTTTTCAAGTAGAAGCTTTGAAACTATGACCAAATACGAAAAGCAAGAAGTAAAAGGGTTGTCCTTTTTTTCAATGATAAAAGAAGAATTACATAAAGCTATTTCAAAAACAAAACGGTTAAGCAAGGAAATGTTCATAACCACAAAAGATAATGCTATCGTTCATTGCAAAGTATTATTTCATCCACTGCAATTTAGTGGAACTTCTCGAAAGCTATATATGGCAACTTTTTATAATAGAACAGAACAAAAGAAAAATAAATTAATTTCAGATATTCAAAATTGGGTTTTAGAAAAGTATAACGATGAAGAAAACCCAGAAATAATATTACAGGGATTCTTCAAAAAAATTGAACAATACACGTCCAATAATATTACTTGTAGTGTAATGATTTATAATGAAGATGATAGTGCGAAAATGTTTCTATCAGAAAGTTTTACGAACAAAACGATAAACGCATTTAACAAAGATGATATCATCCCTTATAATAAATATTTTAAAAAACTACTAAGTAAGAATTCACAATATATCATAAAAAATGTATTACTAGAACCTAATATGTACTTACCATCACATGATATATGTTCTCGATACAATAAAGCGGTTTTATTTGCATTAAAAGATGATGAAAATAAAGTAAGAGGCGTATTCATTGTTGCATGTTCTAACAAATGGTCATTAGAGAGTATTGATATTACACTTTTTCAACAATTAACAACAGTGATTAGAACAATTGTTAAATATGGTAGTTATCAAAAAATAATGCTTGAACGAATTACGAAAGAGCCAAATTCAGGATTATATAACCTGGCTTATTTCAAAAAGAAAGTACAAGAAAAATTTCCAGAATGTTCAAAAGGTTATATTTGTATAATATCTCCTAAAGAATATGAAGATATAGTTAATCTTTATGAACGTAAAGCGGGTTATGATTTATTGACTCAAATTGCGGATAGGATGAGTAGTTATAAAGAAAACAGAAACTTAGTAGTAGCTTCATTCGCTACAAACGCATTGATTGTTTTTGTTGATTTTAACTATAAGCAATATGAAAAACATGTCTTAGAACAATTTGTAGAAAGGCCATTTATAATACATGGTTTTGAAGTTTTTGTCTCATTAAGTGTAGGGCTATCTCCAATTGAAAGTTATCAGCAACTAGATGAAAGTATTAGAAGGGCAGATCAAGCTTTTTCAAAAGCAAAGCTTGAGCCTGGAAATAATATTCAATTTTTTGACGATGAAGATAATAATAGAATTAAACACGAAAGAAGAATGTACAATTTAATCATTCATGGCATAAAAGAAAAACAATTCATACCATATCTTCAACCAAAAGTATCTCTACAAACTAAAGAAATCATTGGTTTTGAAGCATTAGCTCGGTGGCAAACGAAAACTGGTAAGATGATTTACCCAGATCAATTCATACCACTTGCTGAAAGTACTGGGAAAATAATTGATATTGAAAATATGATTTTAGATAATGTGTTAGATTGGCTCTGTGAACGGAAAAGTAGAGGATTACCATTGTATCAAGTGTCTATTAATATATCTCCACAGCATTTTTATGAACAAGATTTTGTATGTAATCTCGTCGACAAACTAGATATATATCGTGTGAATCCAAAATATATCAAAATAGAAATAACAGAAAGTATTGGATTAGTCGATTTAAAAAAAGCGAGTACAATTATTAATCATTTAAAATCTTATGGATTTGCAACATCTATGGACGACTTTGGAAAAGGTTTTTCTTCTCTGAATTACTTAACTCAATTAGATTTTGCGGAGATTAAAATTGATAAAAGTTTTATTGACAATATGAATGATTCGAAAACATTTGCCATTATTCGAACCATGTTACAACTAGCGGACAATTTAAATGTTAAAGCTGTAGTTGAGGGAATCGAAGATAAAAGTCAAGTTGAAAAGCTAGGAGAAATTGGCTGTGATGTAGGTCAGGGTTATTACTTTTATAAACCTTTATCTATAGGACAAGTAAATGAAATTTTGAACGAAATACGATAATTTCAAAAAAATACATAAGAATGAATCTTTTCTGTTATAATAAGCAAGATAAATATTAAATAGGGAGAGATCTTCTTGGGTAAAGTATTCGTTTTTGACCATCCATTAATTCAACACAAACTAACATATATTCGTGATAAACACACAGGAACAAAAGAATTCCGTGAATTAGTTGATGAAGTGGCAACACTTATGGCATTTGAAATTACTCGTGATATGCCAACTGAAGAAATTGAAATTGAAACACCAATTACAAAAACAAAAACAAAAGTATTATCAGGTAAGAAAATTGCAGTTGTGCCAATTTTACGTGCTGGATTAGGTATGGTCGATGGAGTATTAAAACTAATCCCTGCTGCTAAAGTAGCTCATATTGGTTTATACCGCGATCCAGAAACACTAAAACCAGTTGAATATTATGCAAAATTCCCAGCTGATTTAGAAGAACGTGATTATATTATTGTTGACCCAATGTTAGCAACAGGAGGTTCAGCAATTGAAGCCATTAACTCACTAAAAAAACGTGGTGCAAAAAATATTAAGTTCATGTGCTTAATTGCAGCTCCAGAAGGCGTAAAAGCTATCCAAAAAGAACATCCAGATATCGATATCTTTATTGCAGCATTGGATGAACAACTAAATGAGCACGGATATATCGTACCGGGTCTAGGAGATGCCGGCGACCGTTTATTTGGAACAAAATAATGAATAATATAGGTGGTGCTTCGATTGTCTAAAAAGTGGAAAGTAATGACAGTATTCGGTACACGTCCAGAAGCGATTAAAATGGCTCCGCTTGTATTAGAGCTTAAAAAGCATCCGGATGAACTTCAAACAATTGTTACCGTAACAGCTCAGCATCGACAAATGTTAGACCAAGTTCTAGACACATTTAAGATCACACCTGATTATGATTTGAACATCATGAAGAATCGCCAAACGCTTCTAGATGTCACAACAAGAGGTCTTGAAGGACTTGATGAGGTTATGAAAGAGGCGAAGCCAGACATCGTACTTGTTCATGGTGACACAACTACAACATTTGTCGCGAGTTTAGCTGCTTTTTATAACCAAATTGCAATTGGACATGTAGAAGCGGGCTTAAGAACGGGTAACAAGTATTCTCCGTTTCCGGAAGAGATGAACCGTCAGCTTACAGGGACGATGGCAGACATTCATTTTGCACCTACTGAACAAGCAAAACAAAATTTGCTGATTGAAAACAAAAAAGAAAATAGTATTGTTGTAACCGGGAATACTGCTATTGATGCTCTGAAAACGACAGTTAGCGATCATTATGATCATCCTGTATTAAAAAAATTAGGACAAGATCGAATGATTCTATTAACTGCTCATCGTCGGGAAAACTTAGGTGAACCTATGCGCCATATGTTTAAGGCGATTAAACGTTTGTTAACAGAGTTCAATGATGTTCAAGTTGTATATCCCGTGCATTTAAATCCAGTTGTTCGTGAAATTGCTAACGAAATTTTAGGTGATGAACCGAAAGTACATTTGATAGAACCACTTGAAGTGTTTGACTTTCATAATTTTGCTGCAAGATCATTTATGATTCTGACAGATTCAGGTGGTGTTCAAGAAGAAGCGCCTTCTCTCGGTAAACCAGTACTTGTATTAAGAGATACCACGGAAAGACCAGAAGGTATCAAAGCTGGTACATTAAAACTAGCAGGAACAAATGAGGATACTATATATCATTTAGCAAAAGAATTGTTAACAGATCATAGCGAATATGAAAAAATGGCACATGCATCCAACCCATATGGTGATGGACATGCTTCTGAAAGAATAGTAGAATCATTACTCGGATTTTTATCATCAAATAGTTTGTAACAAAATCCTCACAAATTATTCCATATAATTTGTGAGGATTTATAATATTCTAACAATAGCTACAAAATTGAAATATTTTGTTCAAAATTTGTCTACAATTTGACAAAGTAGTATTGCTTGTGAAGTTTTTCTCTCTAACCAATTGACATGAAATATTCACTATTGTATGCTTACAAAGGGTAAGAATGATAAGGGTTTCATGCTCAAAAATCATAATGGAAACTCTTTAGATACCAAGTTTCTACTAATTTTGCAGTTAATATTATTTTCTGTAAAATTTTAGCGGTTTTTGTACGTCTATTAGATGTCCTTATGAGGCGGTGGTTTATCATAAAAGCTTATCTCTCACCATTTGGATCCGATTCAACTCAAATGTGAGTTTAAACGGCTTCCACCCCAGTGTAGTTTTACACTACTTATCCGACATCCATTCGGTGGTCAGCTATACTTCCATCATTCGAAGAAAATAAGATTCAGGAGATTAAAGACCAATGCTAGAATTGCATCAAATTTTTGCTATGCAGAAGAAAGCCTTCTTTTTTTTGCTTGCATTTTTTGCGTTAGGCTGGGGATTTACATCATTCAAAACTGTATTTGCTGGTCTCGCAGTAGGTGTGCTTTTTGGTCAATATAACTTTTGGATTCTCGTCCGAAGAATGGAACGCTTTGACCGAGCATTAAGTGAAGGGAAAAAAGCACCGTCTCTAGGGATGGGCTTACGCTTTGCATCTGGTGTTGCAGCTGCCGCAGTAGCGATTACTTGGCCAAAGTATTTTCACTTAGTGAGTGTGGTCATTGGGCTAATGATTCCGTACGTTCTGCTTTTAGTAGACAGGATCGTATTTCATGTAAAAAACCAATAAGCACATTTGAAAGTGAGGTGAATGCAAAGTGCAACATGAAAATCCGCATTTTGATTTATGGGGATTAGGATTTAACCCAGCGAATATTTTAGTATTACTGGTTACAGCTGTAATTGTTTTCTTAATTGCTTTCATTTCTACTAGAAATCTGAAGTTAAAACCAACAGGTATGCAAAACTTTATGGAGTGGATTATGGACTTCGTAAAGAATATCGTCAACAGCAATATGGACTGGAAAACTGGTGGTAGATTCCATGTATTAGGAATCACACTAATAATGTTCATCTTTGTTGCGAACATGCTTGGTCTTCCTTTCTCAGTTCATGTAAATGGAGAACTATGGTGGAAATCACCAACAGCTGATCCGACAATCACAATGACTTTAGCCGTAATGATTCTAGTATTATCAAACTACTATGGTGTTAAACTACGTGGTATGAACCATTATATCGGTACGTTTACAAAACCAATGCTTTTCTTATTCCCATTGAAAATC
This sequence comes from uncultured Rummeliibacillus sp., assembly GCF_934216135.1. NCBI lineage: Bacteria > Bacillati > Bacillota > Bacilli > Caryophanales > Caryophanaceae > Rummeliibacillus > uncultured Rummeliibacillus sp. The sequence goes on from NZ_CAKQBI010000017.1 coordinate 26,156, forward strand.
ATTGAAGAGTTTGCAAATACATTGACATTAGGTCTACGACTTTACGGTAACATTTATGCAGGTGAAATTCTATTAGGATTACTTGCAGGTTTAGGTACAATGTGGTCAGGTTGGGGCTTCCTAGCAGCAGCCATTCCAACATTAGTATGGCAAGGATTCTCCGTATTTATCGGTTCAATCCAAGCATTTATTTTCGTTATGTTAACAATGGTTTATATCTCTCACAAAGTGAGTGAAGACCATTAAGTATAAATTGTTTAGCAGTAGCATTAGCTAAACAGCTGACAACCACAAAAAAATATAACATTTCCAAGGAGGAAAATTTACAATGGGTTTATTAGCAGCAGCAATCGCAGTTGGTTTAGGTGCACTTGGTGCAGGTATTGGTAATGGTTTAATCGTTTCTAGAACAGTAGAAGGTATCGCTCGTCAACCAGAAGCTCGTGGCGTTCTTCAAACAACTATGTTCATCGGGGTAGCATTAGTCGAAGCCCTTCCAATCATCGCGGTAGTTATCGCATTTATCGTAATGAACAAATAATCGTCTTTAATTGTTTTATGAAATGGCGAAGAAAATTTCATCTAAGGAATACTTCGCCTTTCCTTATGCCTATAATTGAAGGGCAAAATTCCTTTAGAATTTACATCTTACTAAGATTCCAATCATAAATGATTTGAACTCTAAGCTCTTGAAGGGAGTGAAACAATCGTGTTTTTAGACTATCTATCACTAGGTGAAGCAGCTCATGTTGGCGTGAACTGGGGAGATATCCTGGTTACATTAATAGTTTTCATCGTCCTAATGCTTCTTTTGAAAAAATTCGCATGGGGTCCATTGATGGGAATTATGCAACAACGTGAAGAACAAGTTGCTGGTGACTTAGACGCAGCTGAAAAAAGCCGTCAAGAAACTAAACAATTATTAGAAGAACAACGTAGCCTTCTTAAAGAAGCTCGTGTAGAAGCGCAAGCGATTGTTGAAAACGCTAAGAAACAAGCAGATCTTCAAAAAGAAGAGATTGTTTCAGCTGCTCGTAATGAAGCAGTGCGTTTACAAGAATCAGCAAAACGTGACATCGAGACTGAAAAAGAAAAAGCAATCGCCGCTGTTCGCGAAGAAGTGGTTTCACTTTCTGTCCTTGCAGCATCTAAAGTACTTAATAAAGAAGTCTCAGAAGAAGATAATCGTTCTCTAATTGAAGAAACGATTGCGAAGGCAGGGGAAAATCGATGAGTCAATCGACTGCAGCGAATCGCTATGCTAAAGCTTTGTTTCAATTAGCACAAGAACATAATCTTCTAAATGAAGTAACAGAAGATTTACGTGAAGTAAAAATCGCATTTGAAGAAAACCAAGAACTATTTAAGTTACTTGATTCTCCAAAAATCGATGCAGAACAAAAGAAAGCAAACCTTTCTGAATTGTTCGCTTCTGTACAACCAATCATTGTGAATGCATTAAAACTTTTAGTTGATAAAAAACGCATTCATGAAGTAGTTAATGTAATTGATGCATTCGTTACTCAAGCTAACAATGCTCAAGGTGTTGCAGATGCAATTGTTTTCTCAACACGTGCACTAACAGAAGATGAAACACAACGCATTTCTACTGTATTTGCTCAAAAAGTAGGAAAAAATGCGCTTCATATTACAAACGAAATCGATGCAACACTACTTGGTGGAATTCGAGTTCAAATCGGAAACCAAATTTACGATAACTCAGTCGCAACAAAACTTGCTGGCTTACAACGTGAATTGATCGGTTAATCCAATAATCATTTGAGAGGTGACAAACGTGGGCATCAAAGCTGAAGAAATCAGTGGACTTATTAAAAAACAGATGGAAAATTACCAATCTGAAATGCAAGTTAGCGAAGTTGGTACAATCATCACTGTTGGTGACGGTATCGCTCGTGCTCACGGCCTAGACAACGTCATGGCTGGAGAATTACTTGAATTCTCTACTGGTGTTCTTGGTATGGCACAAAACCTAGAAGAAAATAACGTTGGTATCGTTATCCTAGGCCCTGCTAAAGGCATCAAAGAAGGCGATGAAGTTCGTCGTACAGGTCGTATTATGGAAGTACCAGTTGGTGAAGAACTAATTGGTCGTGTTGTAAACCCACTAGGTTTACCAGTTGATGGACAAGGTCCAATCAATACTACAAAAACTCGTCCTATCGAAAGCCCTGCTTTCGGTGTAATGGCTCGTAAATCAGTTGATACACCACTACAAACAGGTATTAAAGCAATCGATGCTTTAGTTCCAATTGGTCGTGGTCAACGTGAATTAATCATTGGTGACCGTCAAACAGGTAAAACATCTGTTGCAGTCGATGCAATCTTAAACCAAGCTGACCAAAACGTAACATGTATCTATGTTGCAATCGGTCAAAAAGAATCAACTGTACGTAGCTTAGTTGAAACTTTACGTAAAAACGGTGCATTAGACTACACAATCGTTATTACTGCAGCAGCTTCTTCTCCAGCTCCATTATTATACTTAGCTCCTTACGCTGGTGTATCAATGGGTGAAGAATTAATGCTTCAAGGTAAAGACGTATTAATCGTATATGATGATCTTTCTAAACAAGCAGCTGCTTATCGTGAACTGTCATTATTATTACGTCGTCCTCCAGGTCGTGAAGCTTACCCTGGTGATGTATTCTACCTACACAGTCGTTTACTAGAACGTGCTGCTAAATTGAACGAATCTTACGGCGGCGGTTCAATTACTGCTCTTCCATTCGTTGAAACTCAAGCAGGCGATATCGGTGCTTACATTCCAACAAACGTAATTTCAATCACTGATGGTCAAATCTTCTTACAATCTGACTTATTCAACTCAGGTGTTCGTCCAGCGATCAACGCAGGTCTTTCTGTATCTCGTGTTGGTGGTGCTGCACAAATCAAAGCAATGAAAAAAGTTGCCGGTACACTACGTCTTGACTTAGCTGCTTTCCGTGAACTTGAATCATTTGCTGCATTTGGTTCTGATCTTGATGCCGCTACTAAAGCAAAACTTGAACGTGGTAAACGTACAGTAGAAGTACTTAAACAAGATCTTAACAAACCTATTAAAGTTGAAAAACAAGTTGTAATTCTATATGCATTGACTAAAGGATTCTTAGATGATATCCCAGTTCAAGACATCGTTCGTTTCGAACAAGAATTATATGCTTGGTTAGATGTTAATGATGAAAACGGCGCCGGCGTTTTAAATCAAATTCGCACTACTAAAGGCCTTCCATCTGATGAAGATATGGCTTCAACAATCAATGCATTCAAAAAAACTTTCGCTCCTTCAGCTGAGTAAGATTGCATAAATGTGAATTTTAAAATAAAACGGTAAGGTGGTGAAATACCAGTGGCATCATTACGCGAAGTAAAACAACGTATTAAATCTACAACTAGTACAAGTAAAATTACGAACGCAATGCAACTCGTGTCATCTTCAAAAATGTCACGTGCTGAAGCAAATGCTAAAGCATACGTTCCATATATGAATAAGATTCAAGATGTTGTTGCAGCAATCGCTTCAGGAACTCAAGATGGCGCACATCCAATGTTAGTCTCTCGTCCTGTAAAAAAATCTGCTTACCTTGTGATCGCTTCAGATCGTGGTTTAGCAGGTGCATACAACTCAAATGTTATTCGTAAAGCACTTGATGGAATGGAAAGTCGTAACCAATCAAAAGATGACGTCGTTATTTTTGCGGTTGGTCGAGTTGTTCGTGATTTCTTTAAAAAACAAGGTTTTAACGTAGTTGATGAAGAAATTGGTTTACCTGACCAACCTTCATTTTCAGATATTAAACAAATTGCTCGTAAAGCTGTTGGTATGTTCACAGATGGTACTTATGATGAACTTTATATGTACTACAGTCACTTTATCAGTGCAATTTCTAACGAACCAACGGAGAAAAAAGTACTTCCAATTACTGATATTACTCCAACAAGCACAACATCAGCTTCTTATGAATTTGAGCCATCTGGCGAAGCAATTCTAGAAGTATTGTTACCACAATATGCGGAAAGCTTGATTTATGGTGCGTTATTAGACGGTAAAGCGAGTGAACATGCTTCACGTATGACAGCAATGAAGAGCGCTACAGATAACGCTCATGACTTAATAAATGACTTAACAATTCTGTATAACCGTGCACGTCAAGCGGCTATTACACAAGAAATTACCGAAATCGTTGGTGGAGCTGCGGCCTTAGAATAGGCCACTCCCTAACCTTTCTGTAATTAGTTTGATAGGAGGGAAATACAAGTATGAACACAGGACACGTTCTTCAAGTAATGGGTCCAGTTGTCGACGTACAATTCGATAACAACACATTACCAGAAATCAATAACGCGCTAACTGTAGAAATTAAACGTCCTAACGAAGACGCTGTAACACTTACTTTAGAAGTAGCTCTTCACTTAGGCGATAACGCTGTTCGTACCATCGCAATGTCATCAACAGATGGCTTACAACGTGGCGCAGTAGTAACTGACAAAGGTGCTGCAATCTCAGTACCAGTTGGTGAAGTAACATTAGGTCGTGTATTCAACGTATTAGGTGATACAATCGACTTAGCAGATCCAATTCCAGCAGAAGCTCGCCGTGATCCAATTCACCGTGAAGCTCCTACTTTCGAAGAACTTTCAACAAATGTTGAAGTACTTGAAACAGGTATTAAAGTAGTTGACTTATTAGCACCATATATCAAAGGTGGTAAAGTCGGACTATTCGGTGGTGCTGGTGTAGGTAAAACCGTATTAATCCAAGAACTTATCAATAACATCGCTCAAGGACACGGTGGTATTTCCGTATTCTCTGGTGTAGGTGAACGTACTCGTGAAGGGAACGACCTATTCTATGAAATGAGCGATTCAGGCGTTATTTCAAAAACAGCAATGGTATTCGGTCAAATGAATGAGCCACCAGGTGCTCGTATGCGTGTAGCATTAACTGGTCTTACAATGGCTGAATATTTCCGTGATGAAATGGGACAAGACGTTCTATTATTCATCGATAACATTTTCCGTTTCACTCAAGCAGGTTCTGAAGTATCTGCATTATTAGGTCGTATGCCTTCTGCCGTAGGTTACCAACCAACACTTGCAACTGAAATGGGTCGTTTACAAGAACGTATCACATCAACAAACAAAGGTTCTGTAACATCTATCCAAGCGGTATATGTACCAGCCGATGACTATACTGACCCGGCTCCAGCTACAACTTTCGCTCACTTAGACGCTACAACAAACCTTGAACGTAAACTTTCTGAAATGGGTATCTACCCTGCCGTTGACCCATTGGCTTCAACTTCTCGTGCATTGTCACCTGAAATTGTTGGTAAAGAACATTATGATGTTGCTCGTCAAGTACAAGCTACATTACAACGTTACAACGAATTACAAGATATTATCGCTATCTTAGGTATGGATGAATTATCTGATGAAGATAAATTGACTGTAGCACGTGCTCGTCGTATTCAATTCTTCTTATCTCAAAACTTCCACGTAGCTGAACAATTTACAGGTCAAAAAGGATCTTACGTACACGTAAAAGATACAGTTCGTGGCTTCAAAGAAATTCTTGAAGGTAAGTATGATAAATTACCTGAAGATGCATTCCGTCTTGTAGGTTCTATCGAAGAAGTTGTTGCTAAAGCAAAAGATATGGGCGTAGAACTTTAATACTAGGGACTTGGAGGAAAAAATATGAAGACGACTGTAGTCAACATTGTCACTCCCGACGGCCCAGTATACGATTCAGAAGTTAGCATGGTTATTGTGAAAACTGTAACTGGTGAAATGGGAATTCTGCCTGGACATATTCCAACAGTTGCTCCATTAGCAGTTAGTGCTGTTCGTCTTAAAAAAGACAATAACACTGAAGTTGTAGCAGTAAGCGGTGGCTTTGTTGAGATTCGTCCCGATAAAGTTACAATTTTAACTCCTTCTGCAGAAATTGCCGATGATATCGACATTGCTCGCGCAAAAGAAGCTGTTAAACGTGCAGAACAACGACTTCAAAGTAAGCAAGATAACATTGATTTCAAACGTGCAGAATTATCTTTAAAACGCGCGATGAATCGTATCAACGTTAAAGAGGGTAACATCTAAGTAATAGATGAATTTTAAAGCGAGCAGAATTTTATTTCTGCTCGCTTTTTTAAAAGAAAAAAGGGAGGACTCTATGGATTCAATAACAGCTTCTTTAGGACAAAATGCGTTAATTGGAATTTGTTCGCATATTTTCTTTATTGCAATAACATTTTATGCATTACAAGCAATCATGTATGAAAAAGTTTTTAAGAAAAATCATGTCTTTCAAATTCAGCTACTGTTAATTTTAGTAAGTATTGCTATCGGATCAACTGTGTCGAATTTCTTTATTGCCATTTCAACGTGGTCTAAACAATTACCATATTTATTTAATTAAATGTATTCTGTATGCAAAAGAAATAATGGCACAAACTTATTGTAGAAATTATTTCAGTATTAATCCATTTTATATTACAATAAAGTTATGTGCGTTTTTTGGTCGCATTATGTGTTTACATTATTCCTTTTGCATATAGAGTAACTAATTACCCAGGAAATATTTTGTTGAAACATGTTTAAATTTCTCAAGTATTGTTTTTCTTTAAGCGCAAATGGAAATTTATTAACACACTTCTAGTTTTTTAACGTAATATAGTATTACTATAGTTATTTATTCGTAGAAATCTAAAATAGTGTAATCGGTTCTTGTCAACAACATGAAAAAAAGGTATTATGAAAGTTGCTTTGTTACTAATTATTTACATTGAACAACTAAAAAAAAGAATTTTATGAGCTGAAATATAAGAAAGTTTATTTAGAATAAGTTCGGAGGGACATATTGTGGAGAAAATTGTTGTAAAAGGCGGCAAGGTTTTACACGGAAATGTAAAAGTAGAAGGAGCAAAAAATGCAGTTCTACCAATACTTGCAGCATCATTATTAGCATCTGAAGGAAAAAATATTATAAATAATGTGCCGAACTTGGCAGACGTTTATACAATCGATGAGGTATTAAAAAGCTTAAATGTGGACCTTTCGTTTTCAAGCGCTGAAAATATTGTCGAAATCGACGCATCTGGACAGATTTCGTCAGAAGCTCAATTTGAATATGTACGTAAAATGCGTGCATCTATTTTAGTAATGGGACCACTTTTAGCACGTAATGGTTATGCACGTGTTGCAATGCCAGGTGGATGTGCAATTGGTTCACGACCAATTGATATTCATTTGAAAGGCTTTGAGTTAATGGGAGCGAAAATTTCTACAGGACATGGATATGTAGAAGCTTCAACAGAAGGCCGCTTAAAAGGTGCTAAAATTTATCTTGACTTTCCTAGTGTAGGTGCTACTGAGAATATTCTTACTGGTGCAGCATTAGCAGAAGGCACAACAATCATTGAAAATGCCGCAAAAGAACCTGAAATAGTGGATTTAGCAAACTTTATCAATGAAATGGGTGGTAAAGTAGTTGGTGCTGGAACAGATACGATTCGTATTGAAGGTGTCGAAAAATTACATGGTACAACACACTCAATTATCCCTGATCGAATCGAAGCTGGAACATTTATGATTGCTGCAGCGATTACAGGTGGCGATGTATTAATCGAAAATGCAGTTCCTGAGCATTTAACTGCGCTTGTTTCAAAAATGCGCGAAATGGGCGTCGAAATTGAAGAAGAAGCTGAAGGTTTACGTATCCGTGCAACTCATCCTTTGAAAGCAGTAGATATTAAAACTATGCCTCATCCTGGATTCCCTACAGATATGCAATCACAAATGATGGCACTAATGCTAGTAGCACAAGGTGCAAGCGTCATTACAGAAACTGTTTTTGAAAATCGATTTATGCATGTTGAAGAATTCCGTCGTATGAATGCAAATGCGAAAATTGACGGACGTTCTGTTATTATTGATGGACCATGTAAGTTACAAGGTGCCGAAGTTGCGGCAACCGACTTACGTGCAGCCGCTGCATTAATTCTCGCTGGATTAGTTGCAGAAGGCGTTACACGTGTTTCAGAGCTAAGACATTTAGATCGTGGATATGTTAATTTCCACAAAAAGCTAGCTTCACTAGGTGCAGAAATTGAACGAATTTCATCAGAAGAAGTATTTGAAAAAGAACTTCAAACAAACTGATTTTTCGTTAATATGGGACCCACTACATACATATGCATGTAGTGGGTTTTTATATGCTTAAAAAGAAAATCTTTTCAAAAAAATCATAAAAAGCAATGCAATCTCATATTCATAGATTATGAAAAAAATACATCTCTATATTCTACTTATTATCGCCGTTTTATTCATATTGCCAACTTTTTTAAACAAGGACAAGGAGACCAAATCCATTCCATCCTCAGAAGCTGCAGGAAAACAGACTCAGGGGAAGGAAAATACAGTAAAGGACGATGAATGTAATATTCAAATTCAGATTCAAGGAAAAAAAGAAACGTATTCACTTGAAGAGTACCTAGTAGGGGTTTTAGCTGCAGAAATGCCTGCTTCTTTCCCTCTTGAAGCCTTAAAGGCACAAGCTATCGCCTCCCGAACGTTCGCTTTAAAACGTACCAATTTTGGTGAAAATGCGATAGAGCCAAATGTATCAGCTCAAGCATTTGCCAACAAAGAGCAAAGAAAAAAGGGCTGGGGAAAAACTTTTAAGAAAAATGAAAAGAAAATAAGAAAAGCAGTACAAGAAACAAAAGGACAAGTATTAGTTTATGAAGATGAACTAATTACAGCTATGTTCTTTTCAACAAGTAATGGACAAACAGAAAGTGCAAAAAGTTATAGTGGTCACGCCATTCCTTATCTTCAATCGGTCTCTGTTCCTACAAATGAAAAAGAATCACCAAGATATCACACAACTTATAATTTCACACTTCAACAATGGAATGCAGCCTTCAATGAGACATGGACAAAATCACAAATACAAAATATGAAAATCTCTCATAATAGTTCTGGAAGAGTTGAAACCATTAAATCTGGAGACTATAAGTGGTCTGGTAGAGAAGTACGCCAAAAACTGCAATTAGCGTCAACAGACTTCACGATTAAATGGAATACGGACAAAAATACGATTCAAGTAAAAACAACCGGATACGGCCACGGAGTAGGGATGAGTCAATATGGTGCCAAGGCACTCGCAGAAAAGGGGGCAGGTGTAAAAGAGATCCTTCATCATTTCTATCAACACGTAAAAATAGAAAAACTAAAAAAATCTTCTTCTCTATGTTTAAACTCTCAAGCTATTGACAACAATAGCAAATGAGGTGATGAAAATGAGAGAGGAAAATAAGAATAAACCTACTCCAAAAAAAGGAAATGTTACAAAACAGCGCTGGTTTTGGCCGGTAATTTACGCAAGCTTTTCGATTCTACTAGTCGCAGGTGTTTGGGGTTATTCGGCATTAACGAACTCTTCAAATGAGACAGGCACTAAGAAAATAACAGTTTCAAAAGAAGAGACTCCATCTGTAGAGACAAACGCAAAAGCCGAATCTATGAAGTATCCATTTAAAGAAGCACTCTTAAAAGATGCAAAAGTAATTCAGGACTACTACGATGTTGAGGCAAGTGAAGAATCTAGAGAAGGTGCCCTACTTGTATTTAACCAAACGTTTACAACAAGTGACGGTATTGCCATTTCAGTTAACGGTGAGGGCTTCGATGTTCTTGCTGCACTTAGCGGAACAGTAGAAGAAGTAAAAGACGACTCGTTTATTGGAAATGAAGTTACAATATCCCATTCTAATGGTATGACTACAAAGTACAGTTCTGTTGGTGATATCAAAGTTAAAAAAGGGGATAAAGTAGAACAAGGACAAACACTTGGTAAAGCAATTTCCAACGAATACAATCCAACTGCTGGAACACATCTTTACTTTGAAGTAATGCAAGAAGGTAAACTTATCAATCCAAAAAGCTTACTTGCTTTTTAGATAATTCTGACGACTAGGTTCTAAGTATAAGGTTTTAGACATAAGGTGAAGAAACGTTCGTACATTGTGGAAAGGAAGAGAATGTGCACGAACATATTCGCAATCGATGTCTAAAACTTGGTTTAATGCTTAAAGAGTCGCAACAGACTGTGAGAGCCTTAGCGCAAAAAACAGGTTACTCCAAGAGTACCATCCATAAGGATCTTACAGAAAGATTGTCACAAGTAAACGAGGAGTTAGCAAAAGAGGTAAGTGAAATACTGGCTTACCACAAATCCATCCGTCATATTCGCGGAGGAGAGGCAACACGCCAAAAATGGCTTTCTCGTAATGCAGAAAAAAAGACACCCTCGCATTTAGAATAGTGAGGGTGTCTTTTTTTGTCTTTTATTTAAAAAGAAGATTGCTAACGACAGTACTGAAATATCATATGTATGGGAATAATAAGTAAAAAGGCATATTTTATATATATAAATGCCTATATATTAAGGAAATATTAGATGTAATTAAATCAATGCTATGTTAAAATATTCTAGATACATATCGAATTTTTTAAGTAAGAATTGATAAGGAATGAAAGGGGAAAAAACATGTTTTCTAAAGATATTGGGATCGATTTAGGAACAGCAAATGTATTGATCCATTTAAAAGGTAAAGGAATCGTGTTAAACGAACCATCTGTTGTTGCAATCGATAAAAATACAAACAAAGTACTAGCTGTTGGAGAAGAAGCACGTAAGATGGTCGGTAGAACACCTGGGAACATAATCGCTATTCGCCCATTAAAAGATGGCGTTATTGCCGATTTTGACGTAACAGAATCCATGTTAAGATACTTTATCAATAAATTAAATATCTCTGGTATTATGTCAAAGCCACGTATATTAATATGTTGCCCAACTAATATCACAAGTGTAGAGCAAAAAGCTATTCGTGAAGCAGCTGAAAAGTCAGGCGGACGTAATGTCTTCTTAGAAGAAGAGCCAAAGGTAGCAGCGATTGGCGCAGGAATGGATATATTCCAACCAAGCGGAAATATGGTAATCGATATTGGTGGTGGTACTACTGACGTAGCGGTACTATCAATGGGTGATATCGTAACATCTGAATCCATCAAAGTAGCGGGTGACTTATTTGATAATGATATTTTGCAGTATATTAAAAAAGAGTACAAGCTCTTAATAGGCGAACGTACTGCAGAGAATATCAAAATTCAAATTGGTACCGTCTATCCTGAAGAACGAGATGAAAGCATGGAAATTCGCGGACGTGATCTCGTTACAGGATTACCACGTATAATCGAAATTCATTCGCATGAAATTGAAAAAGCATTACATGAATCTGTTTCACTTATCGTGCAATCTGCAAAAAATGTTCTTGAAAAGACCCCACCAGAATTATCAGCGGATATTATTGATCGCGGTGTAATGGTTACAGGTGGTGGTGCTTTACTTCATGGTTTAGATCATTTATTAACAGATGAACTAAAAGTACCTGTCTTTATCGCAGAAAATCCTATGAACTGTGTAGCTGTTGGAACAGGCGTATTGTTAGAAAATATTGATAAAACACCAAAGAGTCGAAAAAAATAACCGAAATAAAATAAGAATATAAATCTTATTTTATTGAAAGGATGAAAGCGATGTTTCGTGGATTTTATACAGTTGCTTCAGGAATGATTGCACAACAGCGTCGTACTGAACTTTTATCAAACAATATCGCAAATGCAAACACACCTGGTTATAAAGCAGATCAATCTACCATCCGCTCATTTCCCAATATGTTATTATCGCGTATTACAAAAAGTGGAACTGCTAATGTAGAAAACGGCTTTGAAGGTAGTTCATCTAAACAAATTGGTGCACTTGGAACAGGTGTTTATATGCAAGAAACATTACCAGATTATTCACAAGGACAAATTACTGAAACAGAGCTTCCAACAGATGTAGCACTAGTAAATGGTAACTTACCAGTGAACGGTGAAACAGGAAAGCCTGGCGCTGTTTTTTACCGTCTTCAAAATCCGACAGGCGGAGAAGCGTACACCCGTAATGGCAACTTCACAATTGATGCTGCAGGTAATTTAGTGAATGCTCAAGGGTATTATGTACTGTCAGATCAAGGCAAGAAAATTACACTACAAAGTGAAGATTTCCAAATTACAGAAGACGGCTCAATTATGGAAAATGGGCAACAGGTAGCACGCTTAGGCGTATCTTATTCAGCACAACCAGATACATTGGCAAAGCGTGATACTGGATTATACTACACAAGTGATGGACAACCACTTCCATCCGCTTATAACGTAAATAATGTTAGCTTTTCTGTAAAACAAGGTTACACAGAACGTTCGAACGTTGATGCAGCTCGTACAATGACCGATATGATGACCGCTTATAGGGCCTTTGAAGCAAACCAAAAAATACTACAAGCGTACGATAAAAGTATGGATAAAGCTGCAAACGAAATTGGCAAAGTATAATATCTACTCTGCTAAAACAGCAAGCTAGTACCGTAGATTTAGTATTTTGGGTTACTTAGGAGGTTTACGTAAATGATACGTACAATGATTTCGGCTTCAAATACAATGTCACAACTACAACAACAGTTGGATACAATCGGTAACAATATGGCAAATAGCAATACACATGGCTTCAAAGCAAAGGAAGCTAAATTTGGCGAATTGCTATACCAAGAATTTAAAAACGATGAAGAAGACAAAACAAAGCGACAATCACCAGTCGGTATTCGTATAGGTGTGGGAGCTCGTTTAGCTCAGGCACAATTGAATACAAAACAAGGTGGCCTTCAACAAACAAATCGTGCACTCGACTTTGCATTTACAAAAGAAAACCAATATTTTAATGTGTTGATGCCAGATGGTAAAAATGGCACAAAAACAGCTTATACAAGACAAGGCGACTTTTATCTTTCGCCTATAAAAAACGGTAATGTAATGCTAGTCAATACAGATGGCTATCCAGTAACAGATGCCAATGGTAATGCCATCGTGTTGAAAGATGGGGCAAAAGACTTTGCTGTTTCGGAGGACGGAACGCTAAATGTTCAGTATAATAATAATACAAGCGTCAAAATTGAAATGGGTATCACACAGATTAAAAAGCCTCAATTGATGGAACATATATCTGATACATATATTGGATTGCCTAATAATTTTAATCAATTGGGTGTTACAAGAGCTGATGTTTTGCAAAACTTACAAGGTGCAAATCGTACACAAATAGGTATGCAAAATGGTAGCCTTGAAATGTCTAACGTAGATATTTCAAAAGAAATGACAGAACTTATTAATACTCAACGCTCTTATCAATTCAACGCTCGAACGATAACGATGGCCGATCAAATGATGGGACTAGTTAACGGAATAAGATAAGTAATTGTTTATAGAGGAGATTATGTAATGACAAATAATTCAACTGAACAGAGAACTGAAAAACCAACACCGCAACCGCGTACTCGCAGAGAAGCAAAGCAAAATAAAGAACTTGCTGATGAACGTATAGGTGGAAAATGGATCTCATCAAGCCTTTTTTCAATCAGTCTCCGAATCATCATTGTAGTTGTATTACTTGTCATTGCAGCATTTGCTGGTTCGGCGATTGGTTATGGTGTCATTGGTGATGGGAATCCGCTAAGCGTACTAAACCCAGCAACATGGCAACATATGCTTGATATTATGAATGGCAAACAATCCTAATAAGCAATAGGGGGAAGAAAATGCTAACTGTAGATCAAATTCAAAAAATACTTCCGCATCGTTATCCTTTTCTTTTAGTGGACCGTATTATTGAAATCGAAGAGGGGAAACGAGCTGTAGGTATTAAAAACGTTTCTATAAACGAACCATTTTTCACTGGCCATTTCCCTGGATATCCAGTAATGCCAGGTGTACTAATTATTGAGGCAATGGCGCAAGTTGGTGGGGTAGCACTACTAAAATCGGAAAAATTCCAAGGCCATTTAGCGTTTCTAACAGGTGTTGATAACGCACGCTTTAAACGCCAAGTAACACCAGGAGATCAACTTCATATTGAAGTTGAGTTTACAAAACTCCGCGGTGTTATGGGAAAAGGTCATGGTAAAGTAACAGTAGATGGTGAGCTTGTGAGCGAAGCAGATATTCTTTTTGCAATTGGACCAGCTCAACAAAACGAAGACTAATAAATGATACCGTTTCGAACATACTAAGTTTGAAACGGTTTTTTATTTGGCAAGATTAAATGTTGAAATTTGTTCTTATAATGATGCCCATAATAACTAAAATCATTTATCAATTTTAAGGATAGTTTTATTTTTTTCGCGCATCCTATTTTTGAATCGCACACAGCGTGTAGTGATTTAAAAAATATGATGGAAGGAGGAAATAAAAATGTGGAAGCAGTCAGCTGCGATCTTACTTTTTTCCGGACTTTTATTGGTAGGATGTAACAATAAAGCCGTCGAGGATACTCGTACAGAAACACCTATGGAAGATACAAATAGAGGTGTTAACGAAGGTGTTACTGATGATGGCATCACTAATGATGGTGTAAATGATAGTGTGAATCATCCTGTTGAACGAGGTATCAATGAAGGTGTCAATGACATTGAAAATGGCGTCAATGATGTAACAGATGACGTTAAACGTGGTGTCAATGATGTTACTGATAATAACGGCGTAATGGATAATAACAAAAGATAAAAAAACTTAGCATATCCAATCTAGGATATGCTAAGTTTTTATTTTTTGGTTTGAGTTGAACTCTTTAATCGCGGTCTCGTTCGCATATCGGATTTGAATTTTTCAAGAAGCTCATTTCCTTTTAAGCCTTGTTCAACAAGTTCTAAAAGTAATTGTTCGGCGTATTGGCGTCGACCTGAATTTAAAGTTCCCTTTAATAATACCGAAACATGCTTATGATCTGGCATTTCGATGATGTCTTGAACAACTACTCGAAAAGTTGCAGGCTCATTATCTGGATAAGAAATTACAGCACGTACATTTAAAATAGTATCTGTCCCTTTATAAGGGGCAAAGTCAGTGGCATATTGTCGATCTATATACATCTCTAAAATCCAAGATTTATGACTACTCTCTTGATTAATAATGATTCCATCGGTTAGTGGGTAGGATTGTAATTTTTCATCTTTCAATAGTTCCAACGACAACATTTTAAATGTCTTCACTGAATGAACTCACCTAGCTTTCGACCAATTTTTTTAATAATTATAACATATAAAAAATTAGCTAAAATAGTATTTTGCATAGTTTTTGTAAATTAAGAAACCTAATAATGGCGCAATTTACAACAAAATGTGTGCTTTTAAAACGCAATTTTGTACATAAAAAGAAGTACAAAATCATTATTTCGCCATTTTGCGCAAAATACGCAATGTCATTATGATATGGATAAGTTAGAAGAAAGGAGGTGACAGCTTGAACCAAGTTGCCCTTGTTGGACGGATTACAAAAGATCCAGAATTACGACAATTATCAGAAGGGAGGGTGCAAACCAGTTTTATCATAGCAGTCAATCGAAATTACAAAAATGCTCATGGAGAGATTGATGCAGATTTCGTCCCATGCTCTGTTTGGGGTAAACTAGCTACAAATGTAGTGAAGTATTGCGGTAAAGGCTCACTAATTGGGGTTGGGGGCCGACTGCAAACAAGGTCCTACGAGCGTGATGATGGAAAAAGAGTCTTTGTCGTTGAAGTAGTTGCTGAAGAGATACGCTTTTTAGCATTAAAAGAACGTGAGGATAAAGGTGTTCAAAAAACATCAGAACAAAAAGAACAGACAACTTTGCAAACAACATCTGGGCAATCTCAAGAAATTCCAGAAGGTTTTGTATTACCAAAAGAAGAAGCAAGTTTACCAATAGGATAAAGTAATCATATCCTATCAAATTCTAATATTTGTCAGAAACATAGTTAGTACAGCAAATCCTACTGGAAAGACCGCGCCAATAGGTTTGATGAATTGATCCAAATAAATTAACCAATCGATCATCCTATGGAACAATTCAAAAATTGCTGTATAAATAACAAAATTCGTTATGTACAGCATACATAACGAAAATACGTAGTTGTAATATAAGAGAATAGTATATTTGGGGATATACTATTCAAGATGAAAAGGCGTTTTAAAACTTTGTCTATGGGGTAACAAGCGGATGAAGTCATCATAGCATGACTTTATCTGTACATAATAGTCTAATAACTGATGATAGAAGAGTGTTTTAAATGTGGCTATAAACAATAGACACTCTTTTAAGCAAAAAAGTAGTTGAATAAGGAATATGATTCCCATTCAACTACTTTCCTTCTAAAAGTTAAAAGATAACAAATCCATAATTTCTTCGTCTTTTAATTCTGTGATCCATTGACTGGATTGAATTAGTTCTTCTGATAGTGCTTGTTTTTCAGACAGCAAAGTATCAATTTTCTCTTCGATAGTTCCTGTCGTAATAAATTTATGAACATGGACAAATTGCGTTTGCCCAATACGGTATGCACGGTCAGTTGCCTGGTTTTCAACAGCTGGATTCCACCAACGATCGGCATGAAGGACATGGTTTGCCGCAGTTAAGTTCAGACCAGTACCTCCAGCTTTTAATGATAGGATGAATATAGGGAATTCTCCTTTTTGGAATGATTCCACGAAATAATCACGCTGCTGTTTCGGCATACTACCTGTCAAAAATGGTACATCAATATCATATAGCTCAGATAGACAATGTTGTAGTAGATGCCCCATTCCAATATATTGCGTGAAGATTAAACACTGTTCTTGATTGTTGGCGATATCAGATGCAAGTGTGACAATTCGCTCTAGTTTCTCTGAACGGCTAAGCATCTCTTTAGCCCCTTCGAATGGTTCTTTTAAATAGAGGGCAGGGTGATTACAAAGCTGTTTTAACTTACTAAGCATTTTCAAGATAAGACCTTTTCGTTCAAACCCAGATAATGTCTGCAACTTTTGCATCGTTTCTTGTATAAAACTTTCATAAAGAACAGCCTGTTCCTCAGTTAGTGGACAATACTCTCTTTGCTCAAGTTTGTCAGGTAAATTCAACATAAGAGCAGGATCTCGTTTTGTACGACGCAATAAGAACGGTTGAATTTTCTTTCGTAATCGTTCTTTATGGCTTTCTGATTCATCGCGTTCAATTGGAGCGATATATTCTTCTTGGAATCGAGAAAAACTACCTAAATAACCTCTATAGATAAAGTCGAAAATAGCCCAAAGCTCTGATAATCGGTTCTCAACAGGTGTTCCTGTTAAAGCTATATTATGTCTGCCGTGAAGCCTTCTGATAGCTTTAGATTGTTTCGTATGCATATTTTTAATATTTTGGGCCTCATCAAGAGTAATATTCGTCCAATCATGATTTTCAAGCATATCGACATCTTGTGTAATCGTCCCGTACGTAGACAAGACAACTTGAGGTCGTTCTTTATCTATAAATTTATCAAAAGCGACATCCTTTAAACGGTTTGAACCATAATGTAAATATACCTTTAAAGAAGGAGCAAAACGCTCTAATTCCTTTTGCCAGTTTCCAAGTACAGATGTAGGGCAAATGATAAGTGTAGGCGGAGCATCATTTTCATGATCATATACATGAAGTAAGTAAGATATCAGCTGAACAGTTTTCCCAAGCCCCATATCATCAGCTAAGCAAGCTCCAAAGTTTTGATCACGCATAAAGACTAGCCATTCAAATCCTTCTTGTTGATAAGGACGCAAAGAAGCTTGTAAATGATCAGAAACTTTAATAGCAGGCATACCCTTCTTATCAACCAACGTTTGTACATAGTCACGAAGAGATTGTTGCATTTCAAATTGGAAGAAAGGATCATCTCGGTCATCATCTTCCTCTTCTTCATCTGGAATAGTAAGCTCCTCTGGTAACTCTTGGAATAATAAATCTTTAACTGTCCAATTTTCATTTTCTGCTCGATCCATCAATTTTTGAATTTCTTGCATCCAAGCAGCGTCGACTTTTACCCATTCAGTACCAGCTCGTATAAACTCACGATTATCATTCACCATTTGTTGGAACTGTTCAACTGAAATCTCTTGACCATTTAACGAAAGCTTCCAATCAAACGTTAAAATCTCTTGTAAACCAGCAGCAGACTTATAATTAGAGGCAGTATTTGCACTGGCACGAACTTTAATACGAGAATCTTTGAGATCCTTGAGCCATCCGGGAAGTACAATCTCAAAGCCTAGAGCTTGTAGACGAGCAAAATCTATGCGCAAAAATTCTCGTACTTCAGGATCTTTCAAGTTTACAGAAAGAAAATATTCTGCACTGACGTCTTTCATATAATCATGACTACGCAATAACCCAATTACTTGTTGTTGAAGTTGCTTAATCCCTTCTGCTTGTTGGACCCATTTTTCGGGTAATGCATTTTCAATTGGGAGTCTTCTTTTTCGCATAGGTGGAGCCCAATAGTTAGCACTTTTTTTATTTCGAATAACGGTCTCAAGGAACCACTCTTCTTGATTTTCTCCGGGTTCCCGTAAACGTAAGCCAACAAACACTGCATCATCAACTTTTTTCGGCTTGATCGGCCAACCGCCATTGCGGAAGAAAGGAAGGAGAGAAGGTAAATCATGTATAGTTAATCCTGCTCCTAATAGCTTTTGAATAATCGCCATTTGCAGTAGTTCTTTCACCTGATCATCGATTGATAAATCGATTGTAAAATCATCTTCTCCAACAGAGATATTTTTCCACAGATCTTTGCTATACCAATATTTAGAAGCATTAGCAGAAGCGTTTAACCAATTATTTGAGTTTTCATCAATGCCAACGTACGAAATGAATGGATGTTTATTTTCATCTGAAAACAATTCCACCATTTCAAGTGGTGAAAGGGTAATAGTATACGATGTATGATTTGCTGTAAGACCATAAAAAGCAGGTTCGTATTGAAAGAAAAGAAAGGATAGCCATTCAGTTGCAAGTAATGGCGAACCATTCTGATCGTGTGCTTGCAAAGAAAAGGATTGTCCGGATTCAGTTTCTACACTAAGAGAGATTGTTTTTAAAAAAGTATCCGGTACTGTTGCATTCATAGTCATAGCTTCAAGTTTCCTTTCTCAATTTCTTCTTGTAATGCACGAAGACGTTTATATTGTTGACGTGTTTGATCGACATAATCATTCCAAAACTCCGTTTTACCACTTTTCTTTGCAGCAGCCTTCATCTTCTTCCAAACACGTACAGCTTGTTTATAATGTTGACGTGATTTTTGATTTAACTCATTCATAGCAAGTGCATGATAAAGCGGCAGAAGTACCTCAGGTTTTTCTTCTAATACCGTTTTTAATCCACACAGCTCCAAATAGGCAAGCGAAGAAGGAAAACGATGATGAAGTGCGGTCCATTCAGTAAAGCGACCACGTTCTATTAAAAACAGAGAATAAGGTTGCATACCGTACATACCTGAAGCTGAAAATAAAACTTCTGCTTCTTCGTCATTAAGATGAACTTTTGAACATAATTTATTGAAAGCATTCACAAATGCTGAGCGATATCGGGTTGATAGCCAACTATTGATGAATGAGTTTAAATAAGGAAGCATTGCACGTACAATCATGGAAAGCGCTTGGTCATCTTCGTTGCGGTCTGCAAATCTTGCTAAATCCATCCATATAAGCATATCCGCTTCATTTAAATCGATAAGCTTTTGTTCAAGTTGATCGTATTTTTTTAACATGATTAAGAACATCGATTCAATACTTTCAACTTTAACATCATCAGCAATATGTCGATCATTCTTGATCAAAGCTAGTTCTGTTTCTCGACGGGATTTCTCATTAAACATAGATTCCCAGAAAAACGTATAGATGTATAACCTTTGTTCAAAGTAGCCTTTTTGGTGTAACAAAAAATAATTGACTATTTTTTGCAATGTATCATAGAAAGGGTCTGTCGCAAAAAGACGAGGTTTTGAAGAAGTTAAGCGAATAAAATCCTTCACTTTTTCTGCTTCATGTTCTATAAAATTATTGTAATATGTTTTATAAGATTCGTTTGTCGGATGCAGATGTTTCCATGTGTGAGATAACAAAGCAATATGCGTAAATAATTTATATAAGCTTTGCCATTCACGCTCAAGCGGAGTATGCTGGAAAATTTGTCGTTGCATATCAGCGAAAATACTCTCAACTAAATATGGATTCATAACAGGTTGACTGTACAAATTGCTCTTATAAACATTCTGAACTAAACGCAACCAAGCTTCTGGAGATCGCTCATCTTTTAACAAATTCATCTGAGCTGATTTTTTCGCCCGAAATCCTTCAAGCCATGTTGATAAAGAATCAATATATTGATATAGAACAAACAAAGCCGCCAGTTTATGACGGCACCAATGTTCTTTTGGACAATCACAAGTTAGACTGTCAGAATTTATTTGAAATGTCACGTTCGTCGGTGTTGCGTCTTGAACTACAAAAGAAATGACATTACGTTCTTCACTATAAGTAGTAATCTTTACATAGTTATGACGAGCTAAAAAAGCAGCACGTCTGACTAACTCGTCATCTTCACTATTTGTTGTATGAAGATCTAAACTAATTTGAGCCATTTGATTACGAATAAAATCCTCGTAACGTTTGGCAATATCAGAAATATTCGTATTCATATCATCGCTCCTGCAAAAAAACTTTCCTTTCATTATAAATCTTTTTCATACTATTCGTAAATGTAAAAGGAAGTTTTTCAATACAAAGTCATGTAACGTTGTTTTAATTTGCTGAAAACAGCAGAAAAGTTCTGAAAAGACGACAAATATTTTAGTGTCATTTAAGAGTGTTTAATGATACTATATTAATAATCAGAATATTCCTTCGAAGGAGGGGGCCTATGTTAGAAGTAAAAAGAATGGAACCTTTCTACACGAAACGAGATGGTGCTCGCCTGAAAATGGTCTTTGCTTACCAATACTTCTCTATTATTAAGGATGAGGAATTATTCCATTTCATCCCTGTAGAAGGAAAGGAAATAGTGATTAATCTATCATCATTACAAATTGAAAACCTATCTGAAGTTTTCGTATTCCAAAAGGGCAGTCGTTTCATACGTCTACCTTTGTATCAATTATTACTTGTTTCAAATATTCACGATCACCTAGAACTAATTTTAGATGAACTGCAATTGAAACGTGGTGAACAGCTTTTAGAGGCACCATCAGAATTGGATATACTCATAAAAGAACTGGAAGATTCCAATCGCTTACGGTTGATCGATGAAGCTTTAGAACAACGCGATGAAGAGTTATTTTACACACTTGCAAAAGATTTAAAACCTATGGAGGACTTAAGAAATTGAATACGCAACACTCTTAAAAAGCACCTATTCATTGCTAAATGACTAGGTGCTTTTGACGTGCAGCTAGATAATTCGATAATCCCATCGCACAATAAAGATAACATGCACCTTCCACAACAAATTATCCCTCTTATATAAAATTTTCACTTAGAAATTAATGAGAAAACGCATTAATCTAACGAATCCAGAAAAAAACAAATAGCAAGAGAAACAAAACCGCCATACTTCCTCCATAAATCCAAATCACCGCATCAAAAAAATCCAGCCCTAAGCGTCTCCATAACCTCCTCATCATCATCCCCCAATTTCTTTTCATCCTTACCCAAACATATGCAAGGCTAAACATTAATGACAGTAAATAGATGAATCTAAGGAAGATTATGTACTCTAATCCAAACTTTTTACAAATCAAACCCATAACTAAATGACTAAATCTAATTTAACTGTTTGGCACTTATTTTAAATTGAGACATATAGACACAAGTACATACAAAAGTACATATATAGAAAATTCATCCTATAAATAAGAAAATTTATAACACATAAATGGACCTATGCGGATAAAAAGAGTAGATATTCAATTTTTATATGGAAATAAATAACTAAATACAATTAGAGCTTGATATATAACAAATACCAAATCAAGAAAAATAACTTTATTGTCTAATAGCTAGAAATTGTTATAGTTATTTTTTACTGATTAGTAATTAAAATTTAAATATCCAAATGACATGCTTTTATCCTTTTTGGGTGTAATTATGCATTTTTTATTTTATGAATTATAAGGTTATTATATTAATCACTTTTAAAATCCCCATGAAACCAGTAATAACAGGCACTTTTAGTAGTTAGATTCGGTTTTCAATCCTCTAAATTAAATACTAAAGTCCCCCATGTGATTAGTAGAAAACGATTAATTTTGAAAATTCTAAAAACTTTCGACATAGACTAACAAAATTTTTGATTTTGTTAATATATAGTAACTTTAACAACTAGAGAATGTATCCACACCTTTGAATCTATTTACCTAAATGCCATTTGGGAAAGGGGGGAAAGGTGTTTTCTTTTTCTTTGGACTTATTAAGTTATCTTAAATTTTCTTACATCTAGAAAACGAGTAACACCCAAAAAATAGAGGGAGGAATGCGAATGGAAAGGAAAGGACGTTATGCTAAAGCATTGAGTCTTGCTACATCAGCACTTATGGCATTTTCGATGCTAACGCCCAACATTGCAGGAGCGAAAACAAATGAGATTCACTCATCATTCAGTGAGTCCAATCAAAATTCAATTGTTGTAAAAAATAAAGTAAGTAATAGTTTACTAGAGGATTTCAAAGATGATGAAAAACTAACTTTCTTGATTAAATTTAAAGACAAATCATCTGTCAACAAAGTAGCTACACAAGCTAGAAAAAGTGCAGAGAAGGACAACCTATCAGCACAACAAACGAAATTTGTGCAACGCTCTGCAGTAGTATCGGATTTAAAGGCGACATCTCTTGAATCACAAGAATCCGTAAAGCAATATCTTGAGAAAGAAGTTAAAAAGGGCAATGCAAAAGACATTGAGTCTTACTATATCGTAAATGGTATGGCTGTTACGGCTACAAAAGAGGTAGCTGAGAAGGTTGCAACTTTTGAGGAAGTAGAAAAAGTACTACCAAATGAAACACGCCAACTTTATACGACCAAGGTAAGTTCTGAAGAAGATCCATCATTTTTGAAAGTGAAGGATCTACCTAAAACGAAAAAAACTGCTGAAACAAAAGCAAAAAATGCAGTTGAAGAAAAAGCTAAAACTTCAAGTATTGAGTGGAATGTTGAACGTGTAAAAGCTCCAGAAGCTTGGGAGATGGGTATTGATGGTAGCGGTACGGTAGTCGCAAGTATTGATACTGGTGTTCAATGGGACCACCCCGCATTGAAAGAAAAGTATCGTGGGTACAATAAGGCTACTGGGCAAGTATCAAACGATTTTAACTGGTTTGACGCAACCTCAGCTGGACGAGCTACCCCATACGACGATCTTGGACATGGAACACATGTAACAGGAACAATGGTCGGTAGCGAACCGAATGGCACCAACCAAATCGGTGTAGCACCCGGAGCAAAATTCATCTCCGTTAAAGCATTTACTTCTAATGGTGGAACAGATACAGACCTTTTAGAAGCAGCAGAATGGATTTTGGCGCCAACAGACTCAAGCGGTAACGCACGAGTAGATATGGCACCTGACGTAGTAAACAATTCATGGGGCGGCGGTCCTGGACTTGATGAATGGTACCGTGACGTTGTACGAAATTGGCGTGCAGCTGAAATTTTCCCAGAGTTCTCTGCAGGAAACACAACACTAACAAATCCAGGTGGAGCTGGTTCAGTAGCAGCACCAGCAAACTATCCTGAAAGTTTTGCAACAGGCGCAATTGATATCAATAACAAAGTAGCAAGCTTCTCATTACGTGGGCCATCACCATATGACAAAATAAAACCAGATATCTCTGCTCCAGGAGTTAATATCCGTTCATCTGTACCAGGTGGCGCTTATGAAGGTGGATGGAATGGAACATCTATGGCTGGTCCAGCTGTTTCTGGTGTAGCAGCACTTTTACGTCAAGTGAGTGCAAATTTAACTGTTGACGAGATGGAGGACATCTTACTCGAAACAGCAACACCATTAACAGACTCACAATATCCTCAAACGCCAAACCATGGTTATGGATATGGATTAGTTGACGCTTACCAAGCAGTATCATCCATCGCTACTGGTCTAGGAACTATTGATGGACAAGTAACGAAGCAAGGTGAAGATGATGAAGCACCAGTCCTAAAACATACTGCACCAAAAGAAACTTATGCGGGTATGGATTTAGAGCTAACTGCAACTGCATCAGATAATATTAGCGTTGCATCTGTTGTTTTAAAATATAAAGCTGCTAACGGCGATTGGAAAAATATCGAAGCAGTCCGTAAATCTGGCGACTATAAATCAGGCGAATTCAGTGTGAAAGTCCCTGGCGAAAATGTTCCAGTTGGTGACTTCAAATATAAATGGGTTGTCAATGATTTTGGTAACAATGAAGTTGTAAGTGATGAGTACACTGTAAAAGTCAAACCAGGCATTACAGTAGGTTATTCTGAAGACTTAGAATCCCAACCAGTTGGATGGACATCATTTGGTAACCAAAATAGCTGGGAATGGGGTAAACCAACTTCTGGCCCAGGAAATGCTGCATCTGGTGAAAAAGTTTATGCTACTAATTTAGCAGGAAACTATGCGAACAGTATGAATGCAACATTAGTGATGCCACCAATCGATCTTCCAGAAGGAAATGCATTTTTACAATTTAAACAATGGTTTAATTTTGAAAAGTCTACTTCTGGTAGGGAATATGATTATGGCACAGTCTTCGTCTCAACAAACAAAGAAGACTGGACACAACTAATGAGAGTTTCTGGCGCGTCGAATGGTTGGCTAGATGCTGAAGTCGACCTATCTGCATATGCTGGTCAACGAATTTATATTGGCTTTAATGGATTCTCAGATTCAAGTGTTCAAAAAGAAGGCTGGTATATTGATGACATAGCATTAACAGACAGTTCTCAAACTAGCAAAGTATCAAAAGGTAAAGATAAGAAAACAGGTGTGATTGTTGTAAGTGGTAAAGGAAAAGACAAGAATTCTAAAAAAGAAGCGATTGATCCTAAAACTATTAAACCAACAAAACCTGAAAAAGAATCAGTTCCTGTTGAAGAAAAAGTTGTCAATCCAACACTTCTACCATTAGGAGCACAAGTAAGCATTTTAGAATCTAATCGTTCTGTATATTCAGATCCTGCTACAGGTTCATATTCATTGAAACATAGTACAGGAACATTTACAGCAAAAGCGGAAGCTTATGGATTCACGTCTAAACAGCAATCTGTAACAGTTGAAGCAGATGAAACATCAACGGCTAACTTCACATTACAAGAAATCGCTCAAAACACAGTAAGCGGTAAGATTACTGATGAGTCAACGGGTGAAGGAATCGAAGGCGCAACAATTCTTCTTAAAGAAGATGCAAATATTGCACCTGTAACAACAGATGCTGAAGGTAATTACTCTATTAAAGCTTATCATGGGGACTATACATTAAAAGTAGTTGCTCGTGGATACAATAGCCAAGAGTTTACCGTTTCAATCGGTGAAGAAGCAAAATCGAAGGATATTCAATTAAAACCATTCTACACTTACCCAGGTGGAGAAATTGGATACGATGATGGAACGGCTGAAAATGCACGTGCATTCAATGCAGCAGGTAATGCATGGGCAGTGAAAATGTCACTCCCAGAAAACGAAAAGCAAGGGATTGTAACAGATGGCGTATTCCGTTTCTGGGATACAACATGGCCAAACCCTGGTGGCACAGCATTTGAAGTAGAAGTATGGGATGCAACTGGTGCTGAAGGTACTCCAGGTAAAAAACTTGCAGGTCCAATTAATGCAACTGCTCTACGTAATGGCGAATGGACTGTTGTTGACTTAAGTGAGCACAATATCATTGTTAACGGCGACTTCTATATGGTATATCGCCAAACAAATGCAAATCCAAATGCTCCTGGCCTTGCAACAGATGAAGATGGCAAAAATGCGGAAAGAAGTTATCAAGCTGTTTCTGGCACATGGTCTAAATCACCAGCAGAAGAGGGTAACTATATGATTCGCGCACGCGTTAGCTATGAGGTGAATGCACCAGTTATCACTTCACCAGTAGCAGAGTCGGTAACAAGTGAATCTGCGGTTCAAGTTGAAGGGAAGGCTTCACCAACAACAGAAATCACCCTAAAACAAAATGGCAAAGAAGCTGGTAAAGTAGTTGTTGGCTCTGACGGTAAATTCTCAATCCCAGCTACACTAGTAGAAGGGGAGAACACGTTATCAGCAGTATCTAAACTGGCTGGTAAAGTAACTGGAGAATCTGAAGCGATTAAAGTAACTTTAGATACAGAAAATCCTACTTTGACTATCGACAGTCCACAAGATAGCTCAAAAACAAATCGTGAAACTGTAACAGTTGAAGGAACAATTGCTGATGCTAACCTTGACTGGGTTAAAGTAAACGGCAAAGAAGCCAAAGTATCAAACGGTAAATACTCTCTTCGTATCCTTTTAGATGAAGGTACTAATGAGATCAAAGTAGTTGCACAAGACAAAGCAAAAAATAAAGTAACGAAAAAAGTAACTGTAACTGCAGATTACACTGCACCAGTAATTGAAAACTTAACACCAGCAAAAGATCTTACATTGACAACTGGTAAAACAGTTAAAATCGTCTTTGATAGTGAGCCGGATGTGAAAGCAACATTCCTCATCCACATGCCATTAACAAACGTAAATGATACTGTATCAAACGCTACAGAACTCCCACTGACTGAAGAATCAGATGGTCATTATGTAGGATACTGGACTGTACCAGATGGAACTGTAGCAGACGGAGCAGTGATCGAAGTTAAAGCGGTCGACAGCTTCAAAAACGAAACACGTCAAAAAGCTGCTGGTAAACTGTATATTAATCTATCGAAATAACATAAAACTTACCCCTTTTAAATAATAGGAGATGTCATCTGTATTTTCAGATGGCATCTTTTTTTATGGCATAGCCCCATTCGTGCAAGAGAAAAAAAGGAATGTTTCAAAAGCTAACTTACCTCCAAATATAAAAGTACAGCATGTTACCCAACTATTCCCCATTCCCAAGTAAGCATACACTACTATGAGAGGGTGGGGAGACATGGATGAAATCGAACAGTTGTTGGAAAATATTTTACCACCGACAGCCACTATTCTAAAATTACAAAACAACAGACCGGCCATTTTGTTGGCAGATATAGATGGAGACCGCTTAAAAGAGCTAATCGTTGCTTATCAATTTAGAGGAGAAAATTATCTTCTTTTATTAAAAAAAACAATAGACTATTGGTACCCCGTTATGGAGATCAAAGGAAAAGGATATGCAATCACTGAGCTAATGGCAGTTCAAATAACCCCCAATGGCGTAAAATCACTAATCGTAGGTTGGCAAATTGGAAGCATATGGTCAGAACTAATCATCTTACAGTGGAAGGGCTATGGATTCACCAATTTGCTTCCGAACAATACGGTTTATAGTAAATTATTTGTGGAAGATATGCCCGGACGATACGGAAAAGATGGTCAATACAAATTGGCAATTTGGAGTCATGATACAGGAGATGCCTATATGGTTGACGTATATCGATACGATGGCAAAGAGTTTGTACTAGCCAAAGATGTTTATCCCTATTATTTTAAAAAAGTTGTTTCTTTTTATAAACAATTAGTCCAAATCTACAATTACTCATACTACTGGTATTATTTAGCGGATGCGCAACTAAAGGCAAAAGAACTTGATGATGCTCTAATTTCCATCGACAAAGCTCTAAACTCAACATTCCTCTATCCATCCAAAGAAAAAATGATTGATCTAAAACAAAAAATACTCAAGAAACAATTATCGTCAGATGGATGAGTTATATATCCGTTCACATAAAAGATAAAAGCTCGAACTGTGAAAAACGGAATCGAGCTTTATTCATGCAGGACTTAAATTGTGTAGAACGTGGATTCAATTTCTATAAACGCGGGAGGAGAGCTCGAAACCGCGTGACTGACGCCGAAAACCGCGTGACTGACGCCGAAAACCGCGTGACTGACCACCGAAACCGCGTGACCTCGAAACCCTACCTAAATAAACCATCATCAAATCTGTTGTCTGAATCCACTTGCTATTGCAAATACTATGTATGATCATGACTTTCTGAAAAGAGGGATACATATATGAGTAAAGGACCGTGGGTGATGGAACAGGAATGGCAGGATGTGTATTTTCTTCATTGGCCGATAATGGCAAAGGACTTGCGAGAACATGTGCCACAAGAATTGGAGATTGATACATTCGATGGAATGGCCTGGCTTGGAGTTGTGTACTTTCAGATGAAGCGTATGCGCGTAAGATTTATACCACCTATTCCAGGGACAAGCTCTTTTTTGGAGCTAAACGTACGAACTTATGTGAAATATAAGGGAAAGTCTGGTGTATATTTTTTTAACATAAACGTAAATAATCCAATCGTATCGAAGCTAGCGAGTGTAGGGGACATACTACCTTTTCAGTTTGCGAAAATGTATGAGAAAAGAGACAAAGATATCTTAACATTCCAAAATAGAAGGGAAGAAAATGGTCATACACCAGAAACATTAATAGCCACTGTTAAACCAATATCTGAGCCAATCATGCGGACACCACTAGAATTTTGGCTAACAGAACGGCATTATTTATGGACAAAAACAATGGGGACACTGATCCGACAATATAATGGACATACGCAATAGGTATTACAGCGTACACATGGAGTCGTTCATGAAAATACAATAGCGCCATATTTAATGGGCCAAGTACAAAAGAACAAACCGATTGTCCATTATTCAAAATATAAAAAAGCTTGCCTTTACTTGCCGATAAAAGAAAGCCAGACAGAAAAATAATAAAATTGTAGCCACATTAACAATGTTTCACACCTTAATACCGGCACTGGAAATATTGATAGAACTGCATCACAACAGCATTTGAAAGCATATCAGCCATCATTAAAACTTCCATAACAATCTGATCAAATGTTTCAATATCATCTTTATATTTTTTCTGAATCATCGTAACGGCTTCTTTTTTCGTTAAATCCAAATGAGTATAGAACATCTTCTTAACATCTTCTTGTTGTAAATGAGGATTAATCTTGCTCCAAAATAGGGCAATATCATCTGCATTCTTATACCATTCTATCTCTTTGGCATTTGCGGTAGTTGTATCACCTTTAACAGCCGCTGTAACAAGTTCAGCTGCAATCGTAAGATGATCATGGATAAGCTTTGTGTAATGATCCGCCACTTGATCACCATAGAAAGGACGAAGACAATTTCCTAAATCTGTCGCATTTCTTAAAAGACGTTCTTCAACAAATTGTACATCGGGTAAGTTAAAAACGATACTCGTAATTACCATACGAGTCCAGTTTACATGCTCCATCCAAAGAAGCCGATTCATACTAACATAATCTGTTTCGGCCTTACTTTTACAGCGATAATCATATATTGATGGAGGTTGCACTAGAAAAAATCGAACAGGAGCAGTGTATTGAGAATAAGGTGGTTGATACATTTGTGTTAACGAATACGAGATAACACCATTTGAATAAGGATTCA
Source organism: uncultured Rummeliibacillus sp. (assembly GCF_934216135.1). Classification (NCBI taxonomy): domain Bacteria; kingdom Bacillati; phylum Bacillota; class Bacilli; order Caryophanales; family Caryophanaceae; genus Rummeliibacillus; species uncultured Rummeliibacillus sp. Next base: position 55,758 of record NZ_CAKQBI010000017.1, read on the forward strand.
ATTTATATCCTCCCACGTTTATTGATCTGGCCACAATACTTTGGATAATGGCCCATAAGCATAGAATATGCAGATGTATGTGAGGTTGTTAAATACATTAGTACTCAAAAGTAAACAATACATACAGTTAGTAAGTATTTACTTTTTGAGCACACCTAAAAACAATCTAAGCAAGGTTAAAATATCTATTGAATGCATTTGAATCTATTGGGGAAGTTTTGATGACGTCAATATTTTCTGTATTAGAATCTAATATCATTCTAATTGCAATTCGCCTTAAAATTTCATCCTCTAACAAACGAATAAAATCTGTGTTTAATTGAAATGTCTTCGCTTCGTTGTAAGCTTCGATTAATAATTCGTCCGATAGTTTATCCATTTTTATATTCACCTCCATCTGAAAGTTTCATGTTCTAATGTATATAAAAGAGGAATATATTGATAGTTGCTAAGTTGTACATTTAATTTATCAGATTGTTCAGTGATAAACAACTGGCATATTATCCACAACTATAAGTGGATAAGTTGTGATTAAACTGTGTGGATAAATAACGAAATGTACGTACAACTATGTGGGGAATGTGTATAAACTTATCCACAATTTACTGAATTGGGGAAATTTGTCGAAAAGTTTTTATGAAAACTTTGATTATAAAAGTTCTAAACGAATAAAATGCGGAGCAAATTTTAATATCTTTTCCGAACTTAATGAATAAATAATTAGAATATTTAAAATTTATCTAATAAATTATCAAATACACCCAAAAAATAAGCAATAAAATATTTCATTTTTCAGATTTATGAGTATAATAAATACGATAACTAAATTTAAACATAACGAAAGAAGGATTTTCACATGTCTTTATCAATGAATCCAAAAATGGATCAACTAGGTTTACCTGGAATTCGTAAATTTTCAAATCAATTAGTTAACTATCCAGATGCGATTAATTTAACAATTGGCCAACCCGACTTCCCAACACCAGCATCAGTAAAACAAGCCGGAATACGAGCGATTGAAAATAACTTAACAACTTACTCCGCAAATCCAGGATTAATCGAATTACGTAAAGCAGTGGCCGCCTTCTTCGCCGAAAAATATAATTGTCACTACAAACCGGAAGATGAAATCCTTGTTACAAACGGTGCAACACAAGCTATTGACTCTGTTTTCCGTACAATCTTAGCACCTGGGGACGAAATCATTTTACCAGCACCAATATATTCTGGATATGAACCAGTCATTACGTATTGCGGTGCAAAAGTAGTTTACCTAGACACAACAGATACAGACTTCCAACCATCTGCCGAACGCCTAGCAAAACTAATCACACCAAAAACAAAAGCCGTTTTATTTAACTTCCCATCTAATCCAACAGGTGCAACAATTTCCCATGAACAAATGGATGCACTTGCAAATGTATTGAAGGATGAAGATCTTTACATTATTTCAGATGAAATCTATAGCGAAAACACATTTGTCGGAGAACATCGCTCATTCGGTTCCTATGCCGAGCTAAAAGATCGCCTATTCCTTATCCATGGTCTTTCTAAATCTCACTCCATGACAGGATGGCGCATAGGCTTTTTAATGGCAGACGCTCGATTAATCGCTGAAGTAGCGAAAATTCATTCATTCAATGCAATCTGCGCAGCGCTTCCAAGCCAATATGCAGCAATCGAAGCACTAACCAATTGCAAAGATACGCCACAAGAGATGAACATAAGCTATATCAAACGACGCGATTATGTCTACGATCGCCTTGTTAAAATGGGTATTGAAGTAAAAAAACCAAACAGTGCATTCTACATCTTCCCATCTATCAAGAAATTTGGACTAACATCTGAACAATTCGCAATCCGCCTCATGCAACGAAAAGAAGGCGGCGTCGGTGTCATCCCAGGATCAGTTTTCACACCATACGGAGAAGGTTACCTACGTATCACCTACGCATACTCAGACGAAGAACTTAAAGAAGGCATGGACCGCCTAGAAGCATTTATCAAAACACTTTAATCATTAGAATCTAAGCCCTAAAGTTAGCAAAATAAAAACTAACTTTAGGGCTTTTTATAAAAAACTAATAGAAATAAAACTATTAGATATAGAAATAAAATCCTTCAAAAAAGAAATAAAAGTCCCCATAAAGGAAATAAATCCCGCTAATAAAGAGAAAACCCCTAGAATATAATTAGAAAAATTATTACAAAACAAAAAACCCCAACAACATAAGTTGTCGGGCTTTTTTGTTGTCTATAAAATTTTAGGCAAGGCTTTATTATTTTACAGTAGTAGCTGCAGCATTTAAATCTTTTTTAATCTTCGTAGTTGAAATACCTTCTGTACGTGGAAGATAAATAACTTCACAATAGTCTTTTAGGAAATCGAATTTTCCTTCCCAATCATGTCCCATTACGAAAGTATCGATGTTATGATCTTTCACATCTTGGATTTTTTGTTCCCAAGTATTTTCTGGAATAACTTCATCTACATATTTGATGGCTTCTAAAATAGTTTTGCGATCTTCATAGCTGTAATATGCTTTTTTGCCTTTTAATGCATTGAATTCATCAGTCGAAATTGCCACAACTAGGTAGTCGCCAAGTGCTTTGGCACGGCGTAAAATATTAACATGACCAACATGTAACAAATCGAACGTACCATACGTAATTACTCTTTTCATATTGTGCCTCCATAGATATACTAATGCGTATTATATTACAATTTATACAAAAATGAAAGAACTCCTGAGGCTTACTCTCCTCTTAAATCTTTCAATAAATAATCCACTAATTTGCTACTAGCATTGCCATCTGAAAACATATTCCATGTATCAGCAAATGTCTTAACTTGCTCCATATCAAACTCATCTTTTTTTAACACGAATACAAGTTCATCATCTGTAGATACTACTGGTCCGGGGACTAATTTACTGTAATCTGTCCAAAATCCACGTTCCATTTCATATTTTTCAATATCATAAGGATAGAAAATTTGTGGCTTGCCCAACAAAGAAAACTCAAATGGTATAGAAGAATAGTCACTAATGACATAATCCGTTACACATAGAAGTTTATTGATAGGTACATCATTTTCTACTGAGACGATTAACGGATGGCTAAAGTTCCCTAAATTATGTGCCACCGCTGGATGTAATTTAATCATCATAATGTAGTTTTCACCAAGTTGCTCTATAATATCCTCAAAATTTAGAGGGATACTTTGCGCATCGAGTTGTTGATCTCGGAAAGTAGGCGCATATAGAATAACCTTTTTGCCATTAAGCATCGGATATTTTGTAAGCATCTCTCGTCTTGCAGCTTCTACCGCATCTTCATCATAAAAGAAATCTGTACGTGGAATCCCTGTTCGCAATATTTGCTGATCCTGCATGTCAAAAGCAGCCTTGAAAATAGGAACCATCTCATCAGAACCGACGACCACTTTATTCATCTGACTGTAAACTCGTTTGAAACGTTTAATAGCCCTAGGTGAACGAAATAAAACACTAGGATCTTGCATACCAAATTTCTTCACCGCACCTGCAGCATGCCACAATTGAATACATTCAACATTAGGTCGGAAATTCATAACACTTAGTATAGCAAAATAGTTATCCACTAAAACAGTTTCAGCTGTCGCTAAATGATAAAGTCCTTTAACATAATCGAACAAATTGCGAATCTTAAAGGACAATACAGTATCTACATTAGATCTTATGAAACTTTCTTTACATTTGCTTGTACGTAAAACTACGACATCTTTAAAATCACGTCTTGTAAGTTCGTTCACTACAAAACGAGCATTATCACCAAAATCGCAAAGAAAAACGATTTTCCTCTTCAAAGGAAACATATTGAAAATGAAAAAAATACATTTATTTATAAATAAAAAAAGTCCTATTAACCATTCTTTTCTCATTCATTCACCCAATCTAGAAATTCTTATCTATAGTTACAGATTATATCATATCTCATAATCCATTTTCTAAAAAGAAGCAATATTCATGTCGAATCTTGTCAAATCCTAAGATAAAGGAAATTAAAGGAAACAAAATAATGCTTTCTGAATGCAATGTTTTAATAAATTCTATAAGATTTCTCATCAAATTCTAATTTTCGACTGAGATAATTAAATTGAAGACTGTCAAAAAAGTATATAAATAAAATATGCGACACTTTTGAAAAATAATTGTCTTCTTGAAATCGGTTATTCATTAAGAAAAACAGTGCAACAAGTTAAAAAGGGGTGTCAAATATTTATGAACCAAAAAGTAAGTGTCATAGTACCCGTATACAACACGGAAGAATTTTTACAAGAATGTTTACAATCTATAGCAGGGCAATCATACATAGATTTACAAGTTATTATTGTTAACGATGCATCGACAGATCAATCCCATAAAATTATTGACCAATTTGTAACTCAAGATCATCGCTTTGAATGTATTACCAACCACAAAAGAATGGGTGTTGGCTACTGCCGTAACCTAGCTATTAAACAAGCAACAGGAGAATATGTGTACTTTGTAGATAGTGATGACATGCTTCACGAAAAAGCTATCGAATATCTTTTACAAGGAGATAAACCAAACACAATTTATACAGGCCATGTTGTGAAAATAGATAAAAAAGATAGTATAGAAGATTCGACGAAAGAGCAGGAAGAAGAATCTTTACGTACAAAATCCCTTCCACACTTTGAATTTTATAAACGAATGGCAGTATCAAGTGCGCTTTTCCCACTAGAAGTGATTAAGTCCCTAGATTTAAAATTTGACGAAAAAGTGGATAGCTATTCCGAATTATCTTTCTTAATGCCAATTTATAAACAATACAAAATCGTAATGGGAAAAAACTCATACTATTATCGTAGAGTTAGAAATGACCCTATTACCAATCCATCATTAGGTCAACGTGAACGTGATGTATTACTTCAAGACTTTGCGGATATTTACAGTCGACTAAAAAAGGAATATGAAAATAATAACGAAGCAGTCAGCAAATATTTAGATATCCAGTTGATCAGATTATATCGCTCAAAATTCATCTTATTGATGAAAGAAGAAGACAAGAAAAAATCTGCATTTGAAACTCTTTCTACAATCATGAAGTTAGTATCATACAACCAATTGAAAAAACAAAATGTTGTCATTCGCGGAGAACTTAAAGCTTTACAAAAAGGACAATATAAAAAATACTTCCGTCTCTTAGGTTTCCACCATTTTGTAAGAGATACAAAGAAATCTATGACAAGCGTTAACAAGTTCTATCGTCAAATCTATCGTGGAATCTTTATGAAAATGCCATTGAACGACAAGAAAGTTGTTTTCGGAAGCTTCCTAGGAAAACAGTATGCAGATAGTCCAAAAGCAATTTATGAATATATGACAAAACACTATCCTGATTACGAATTTGTTTGGGTTTTCAATGAAACAGGCCGGAAGCTCCCAGGAAAAGCGAAACAAGTAAAACGATTAAGCCTTGCATATTATTATCACCTAGCGACAGCTAAATACTGGGTCAGCAATATGCGCCAACCTCTTCATTTGAAAAAAAGAGAAGGCAATGTTTTCTTAGAAACTTGGCATGGAACACCATTAAAACGCCTTGTATTTGATATGGATGAAGTCTATTCAGCAAATCCAAAATACAAAAAGAATTTCTACCAACAATCGCGTCTATGGGATTATCTAATCGCAGCTAACCCATATTCATCTGAAATTTTCAAATCAGCATTTAAGTTTGATAAGAAAATGCTTGAATACGGCTATCCAAGAAACGATACGTTATATCAAAACAACAACGGAGAATATATAACAAAAGTAAAAAAATCACTCAACATGCCATTGGATAAGAAAGTTGTATTATATGCACCAACATGGCGAGATGATGAATTTTACGAAGCAGGAAAATACAAATTTGACTTAAAATTTGATCTTCAAAAGCTACGCGATAAGCTTGGCGACGACTATATTATTATTTTGCGCATGCATTATTTTATCGCGGATAATTTGAACATCGATGGCTTTGAAGGCTTCGTCTACAATATGTCAAAACACGATGATATCGCAGACCTATATCTAATCTCAGATATTTTGATCACCGATTACTCATCTGTTTTCTTCGACTATTCAAATTTACGAAGACCTATCCTTTACTACGCATACGATTTAGAAAAATATCGAGACCAATTGCGTGGGTTCTACCTAGATTATGAAAACCAAATGCCAGGACCAATTTTAAAAACAACAGACGAAATCATCAATGCTGTTCAACATATCGATCAAATCGAAGAAGACTATAAAGAAAAATACGATGAATTCTACGAAAAAATCTGCTGTTGGGAAACAGGTCACGCAACCGAAAAAATTGTCCAAGAAGTATTTAAAAAATAGGGAAAAGATGATGTCTTCTCATAGGCATCATCTTTTTTTATCAAAAATTATCATTCCCTCATAGATTCAGCTACAAGAGCATATGAATCTATAAAAGCGGTAGATAGAAAAGTATCGCTGAATCCAGAAAGTGGGGGAATCATCTTGCATACAAACTGTATCTTAGTAACAGGAGCAGCAGGATACATTGGATCACACACATGTATCGAACTATTAGAAGCAGGATATCACATTATTTCATTAGACAATTTAAGTAATAGTCATTCAATAGCCCTTCAAAAAGTCCAAGAAATAACCGGAAAGACTTTTCCTATTATAGAAGGAGATATCCGGGACAAAGAACTTCTAGATCAACTGTTTAACAATTACAAAATAGATGCGGTCATGCACTTTGCAGGACTAAAAGCAGTTGGCGAATCTGTTGAAAACCCACTCATCTATTATGACAACAATGTCAAAGGAACTATCGAGTTACTCCAAGCAATGCAACGTCATCACGTCAAAAAATTGGTATTTAGTTCTTCAGCAACCGTTTATGGTATACCAAAAGAGGTCCCAATCGATGAAACCCACCCCCTAAACGCCATTAACCCATATGGTCAAACAAAACTAATAATTGAAAGAATGTTACAAGATATCGCCCAGGCAGATACTGAATCACGCATCGCTTTATTGCGTTACTTCAACCCCATAGGCGCACATGAAAGCGGGAAAATAGGAGAAAATCCATCCGGCACTCCCAATAACTTAATGCCATACATTACACAAGTTGCCGTCGGAAAACGACAAGAACTCTCCATCTTTGGTGATGATTACGAAACCGTTGATGGAACAGGCATACGTGACTACATCCATGTAGTCGACCTAGCAAAAGGACATGTAAAAGCACTAGAATATCTCTCCGATTACAAAGGAATCGAAGCCTTTAATCTCGGAACAGGAAAAGGCCACACTGTTCTAGAACTAATCCAAACTTTCGAAAAAGTAACTGGAAAGAAAATACCATACAAAATCACCAACCGCCGCCCAGGTGACAGCGCCATTTGCTATGCCAACACCACAAAAGCACAACAAACCCTCCACTGGAAAGCGCAATTCAACATCGACAAAATGTGCCAAGACTCATGGCACTTCCAAACAAACAACCCAAACGGATACGAATAAAGAGCCCGAATAGAGGCTCTTTTCTTTTGAACCGAATGATGAACTCAGCCAAAGAGAGGAATCACCTGCAAAGCCGATAAATTAATGTCCGCTATGACGTAAATTGCTGAAAGAGCGAATACAATTCAAAAAAGAGCGAATAAAGTAGCCACAAGAGCGAATAAAAACCTCGAGGGAGCGAATAAACCAGGCCAAAGAGCGAATAAACCCTTTCTCCCAGGAACCCCCTGATCAAATAGAAAAAATTCAGTACAGCCCCGCAAGAATGAAACCTCGTTATGACTTAAAATGCTAAGAGAGCGAATACAATTCAAAAAAGAGCGAATAAAGTAGCCGCAAGAGCGAATAAAAACCTCAAGAGAGCGAATAAACCAGGCCAAAGAGCGAATAAACCCTTTCTCCCAGGCCCCCCTGAT